>NZ_JBFTLX010000027.1:0-44114 GCF_056396665.1 Cupriavidus sp. 05T313
ACGCGTAAGTCTTCCAACACGATTGGCTCCTCGCGCAGCGACTCGACCTCGCGCAGCGACTCGAGCCAATCGAGGAACTCATACTCACTCCGTTCGCCCCTGCTCTCCAGATACTGGTCGATCCCGCCAATGTCCTCTGGCGGGCAAGGCCCGCAACCGGCCACGCAACGTGGCAGCCGGCAAGGACGCGGCCGCAGCATGCGCCGCTCCACCCGTACATCGTGGCGCCACCATGCGTTGAAGTCGTACACGTAGATGAAGCCTTCGTGTTCGCGCAGACTAAACGCGGCCAGCGTTAGCTCGTTTGCCACCGTGGAGAATTGCAGGACGCCGTCGTGGGCTTCGCCGTAACGCCTGCCACGAATGGTGAACTGGTGCAGGTGTTCGTCCGTCCACCCCATGACTACCTGGATGACCTTGTGCAATTGCGCGAGCATCAAGTGCTCGGGAACGAGGACGCGCCGCCAAGCCGGCGGGCTCAAGCCTCGCACGCTGATTCGCAACTGGAGGACGGAGATCGCCGGTTGAGGATCGAAGGACATGCACACATTGTAGGTGGCTCATTATGCTCTAGCGTGAAGACTGATCTCAGCCCCCGCTTTGGCGCGCTCTCGTGTCTTGGCCCTGGCAGAGACCGTCCCGGGATTCTTGACGGCTTCCGGCAACAGCAAGGCGCTGGAGCCTTGGGCGGCCAAGGAAGGCAAGGACGCACTGCAGCTGAACAAACGAAGGACCGGTACGCGCCATGAGCGCGCCCGGTTCCAGCGCGGCCATCATTCCATTTTGAGCCCTACCGTCCTGGTCATGGCCTGGTAGGTCGGCCAGGTACGTGCGATGAACTGCTGCAGGGCCTCGCCGGTCAAGGGCGTGTCCTGGCTGCCAAGCTGCTCCCGCACGTTCCTGACGGCTTCCGACTCGGTGACCGACTGCCGCACCAGCGTCGCCAGGCTGTTGACGATCTCGGCAGACAACCCGGCGGGGCCCAGCAGCATATTGCATTCGGCCAGGTTGCTGAAGATCGGATCGGATATGCCTTCGTCCAGCCAGGTCGGCACGCCGGGCAGCTTCGGGGAGCGCGGCCCTGAGATCACCAGCAGCGGCTTGAACGCGCCGGTAGACAGCCCGCCCGACATCCCCAGCAGCGACCCCGCGCCGATATCGATATGGCCGGCCATCAGGTCGCCGACCATGGCGCCGGTGCCCTTGTAGTTGATGACATCGAACTGGGCCCCGGTCAGCTTTCTCAGCTGCGCCACCATCAACTGCCAGCCCGAGCCGATGCCGTAGTTGCCCACGCTGATGGGCCGCTTGTGCGCCAGCGCGATCAACTCCTTGAACGTGTTGGCCTGCAGCCCCTTGGTCGCCACCATCACGCCAACGCCGGTACTGATGGACGCCACCGGCGTGAGGTCGCGTGAGGGATCAATCGGCGGCTTCTTCAGCAACACCGGCGCCTGGGCGAGCTGGCTGTGCAAGGTGCAAAGCAGCGTGTAGCCGTCGGGCTTGGAGCGCGCCACGGCTTCCGCGGCGATCATGCCGATGCCGCCCGGCTTGTTTTCCACCACCACCGGCACCTTCAGCTTGTTGGAAAAGAACTCGGCGAACGCGCGCGCGGAGCTGTCGTTGGATGAGCCCGGCGCTTGCGCGGCGATGATCCGGATGGGGCGCGAGGGCCAGTCGGCGGCCAGCGCGGAGCGAGGCAGCAGCCAGGGCAACGCGGCCGCTCCGGCCGCTGCGCCCAGCAGCGTGCGCCGGCGAAAGTCTACGGTATCGGCGGGCAAGTCGTTGCCCGGACGAACAATGGAACGCATGGGTCTACTCCCGAATACATCAAGCCTGCGCCCACGACGGCTCACGGGCGCACGGGTTAGCCGTGGCGATGACGCACGGCCGGCAGGAATGGCATGCCGCTACATGCCGATCAGGTCGGCCCGCTGCACCAGGTTCCTGACGATGCGGACCGAAGCGACGTCGATCATCTTGCCCCCGTACTGGACTGCGCCCAGTCCTTGCGACAGGGCTTCGTCATAGGCGCGGATCATGTCGCGGGCGCGCGCCACGTCGGCGGCGGCCGGCGAGAAGACGTCCTGGGCGAGTTCGACTTGCGACGGATGGATGGCCCACTTGCCCACCATGCCGAGGATCATGGCGCGGCGCGCTTCCTCGCGGAATGCGTCGGGGCTGCGGAAATCCGCAAACGGGCCATCGACGGCGTCGAGCCGGTGCGCGCGCGCGGCAATCGTCAGCCGCTGGCGCTGGTAGTGCCAGATGTCGCCCGGATAGCCGCCGCTGCCGCCAATGTCGCGCATGGACACGCCCTGGCTGGCCGAGTAGTCGCCCATGCCGAAGATCAGGCATTCCAGCCGCGGCGTCGACGCGGCAATGGCCTCGACGTTCATCATTGCCTCCACCTCTTCGATCAGCACGTCGATGCCGATGCGGTGGCGCAGGCCAAGCTTCTTCTCCATCATCGACAACAGCTTGTCGACAAATTGCACATCCGCCGCCGACATGGCCTTCGGCAGCATGATGACATCGAGATTGCGGCCTACACCCTCCACCACTTCGATGATGTCCTCGTAGGCATACTCGGTGGTCAGGTCGTTGATGCGCACGCAGCGCGTGGTGCGTCCCCAGTCCAGCCCATTGAGGGCGTCGACGATCTTGCGCCGTGCCGGGCGCTTTTCGCTGGGTGCCACCGCGTCTTCCAGGTCAAGGAAGACGAAGTCCACGCCCATACCCGCGGCCTTGGCCATCATCTTCTCGCTCGAGCCCGGCACGGACAGCTGGCAGCGGCGCAGCCGCTTGGTTTTTTCCTGCATGATGTTGTCTCCTACTTGTTGTACTAGTGTTGTCTGTGGTCGTCCCGGCGTGGCCCCACCGCGCCTACTGCACCACGCCGTCCGCGCGCAGCGCGGCGATCTCGCCGGCATCGAAGCCGAGGTCGGCCAGGGTGCGGTCGGTGTGCTCGCCGGTCATGGGGGCCCGATGCCGTACGCCTCCGGGCGTGGCGCTCATGCGCACCGGACTGCCGGCGATGGTCAGCCCGCGCGCCGCGCCGGGCTGCTCGGCTTCGACCAGCATCCCGCGGATGCGGAAATGCGGATCGTCGAAGATGTCTGCGGCATCGAACACCGGGCCGAACGGCACCTCACCGCCCAGCATCTCGGCAAGCGCGCGCTTGGTATGGCGCACCGTCCAGGCGGCGACCGCCTGCTCCACCTCGGCCCGGTGCCGCACGCGCAATTCGTTGGTGGCAAAGCGCGCATCGCCGGCCCATGGCGGATTGCCCATCCGCTTCACCAGCAGCCGCCAGAAGCGGTCGTTTGGCACCCCAAGGCTGATAAAGCCGTCACTGGCCGGAAAGAGCCCGAACGGGCAGAGCAGCGGATGGCCGTTGCCCTCGGGTCCCGGCGCCTGCGCCGAGGCGCTGTACTGGAACACCATGCGCTCGCATACGGCGAGCACGGCATCGACCATGGCCACATCCACGAACTGGCCGCGGCCGGTGCGCTGGGCGTGCCAGCACGCCGCCGCGATGCCGTAGGCCAGGAACATGGCCGGCACGATGTCACCAACGCCCGGGCCAATCTTGGTCGGCGCGCCGCCGCGCTGCGGGCCGGTTATCCCCATGATGCCGCCCATTGCCTGCGCGACGGGATCGTAGGCGGGCCAGCCCGCGTAGGCGCTCTCGCCGCTGCGCGGGTCGCCGAAGCCGCGCAGCGCCGCATATACCAGCCTGGGGTTCTCCTCGGCGAGCCGTTCATAGCCCAGCCCGAAGCGCTCCATTACGCTGGCGCGGTAGTTCTCGACCAGCACGTCGGCGCTGCGCACGAGCCGCAGCAGGGTCTCGCGCCCGGCGGACTGCTTCAGGTCCAGCACCAGCGATTCCTTGTTGCGGTTGATCGAGCCGAAGTAGCCGCCAAAACCGCCGGACTCCATCCGCAACGCGCCCTCGAGATGCGGGCCGTTGCGTCGGGTCTGGTCGCCCCCGGGCGGCTCGATCTTGATCACACGCGCGCCCTGGTCGGCGAGCATCATCGAGCAATAAGGGCCGGCCAGCATCTGGGTCAGGTCGAGTACCACCATGCCGTCGAGCGCGCCCTTGGGGCGGCCATCTGCATGGCCATCCATGCGCCCCTCTGAGCTCATCGCCCGCCCCAGTGGCTCTCGCGCTTGATCAGCGCGGTGCGCTCCGCCTGCACGCACAGCTTGTCGTCCTGGTTCACGCCGTAGTGGCGGAAGCGAACGACGCCGGCATCCTCGCGGTCGCCGTCCTCCTTGCCCAGCACCTCGGTGAAGGCGTAGAGCGTATCGCCGTGGAAGACCGGATGCGACAGGCGGATCTTGTTCAGCGTCAGTTCGCGCAGGCAATGCTCGGCAGTGTCCTGCGCCGCAAGCCCGAGCACCATCGACAGGTTGATCCCGCCAAAGACCACGCGCTGCGCGAAGATGCCGCCGGCGGCACGCCGCATGGCGTCTTCGTTGAAGTGCCCTTCGGCCGTATTCATGACCATGTTGGTCAGCATGACGTTGTCCATCTCGGTCACGGTCTTGCCGCGCGCATGGCGGATCAGCATGCCCGGTTCGAAGTGCTCGAAGTACCCGTCGGGGCTGGTGAGTGCGCAAAGTTTCATGCCGCCTCCTTCGACTGTCGGACCTGCCCGCCGAACGCGCGGCTGGCGATCATGCCCTCGACCTCGGACTTGCCAAGCAGACTGTTGGCGATGATGCGTTGCTGGATCTCGGAAGTGCCTTCGAAAATCTTGGTGAGGCGCGCGTCGCGCCAGTAGCGCTCCACCGGGAACAGCGTGGTATAGCCCGCGCCGCCGAAGATCTGCAGCGCCGACGAGGTCACGCGCTCGGCCATCTCCGAGGCGAAGTACTTCACCATCGACGCCTCCTTGTCGCAGCGGCGCCCGCTGTCGATCTCGTTGCAGACGAAGTAGAGCAGTTGACGCGCAGCCTCGATCTCGGTGGCCATCGTCGCGATCTTGAAGCGGATCGCCTGGTATTCGGCGATCGGCATGCCGAACTGGCGCCGCTCCAGCGAATAGCCGATCGCGTCTTCCAGCGCGCCCTGCGCCAGGCCGATCGCCCGGGCGGCGGTATGCGCGCGGGCGCCCTCCAGGCCCTTGGCCATCAGCAGGAAGGCCTTGCCCTCGGGACCCATCAGGTTGCGCTTCGGCACGCGCACGCCGTCGAGCGCCAGCTCGAAGGTCTTCCAGCCGAAATACCCGATCTTGGGGATCGGCGAGCCGGTCATGCCAGCGGGGAAGCCGCCCCGCTGCTTCTCGATCATGAAGCACGAAATGCCTTCCCAACGCTTGTCGGGCGAGGGTGGCGCCGAGGTGCGCGCGAACAGGATCAGGTAGTCGGCGCCGTCGGCAAAGGTGCACCAGTACTTGTTGCCGGTCAGCACCCATTCATCGCCATCCAGCACGGCGCGGCACGAAATCGACGCCAGGTCGGAACCGGTATCCGGCTCGGACAGCGCGCTGGCATTGAGGAAGTCGCCACGCACCACGCGCGGCAGGTATTCGCGCCGCATGTCCTCGGGCATCGATTTCATGATCCATCCGCCCTGCGCAYGGGCCACGATCGACGCCACCGACATCCAGCCGCGCGACAGCTGCTCGCAGATCAGGCAATACTCGAAGATGCCAAGGCCCAGGCCGCCGTACTCCTCCGGGATCGTGATGCCGAAGTAGCCCATCTCGGCCATCTTGTCGCGCAGCGACATCGGGATCTCCGCATCCGGGCCGTCCAGCGCGTTGGCAACCGGCAGCACCTCTTTCATCGTGAATTCGCGCGCCGCATCGCGGATCATGCAACGTGCTTCCGTCATGTACCCCAGACCGTCTCCTGACATGCTTATCCCCTCATCCTGACCAGATTGGTACGCTTGAACTCGATTACTACATCGCCCTGCTGATTGGTGCCATGCGTGTGCCACGTGACGATGCCGTAGCCGGGGCGGTTGCTGGCCGGCCTGCGCGACACCACGACGGAGCTGGCATAGAGCGTCTCGCCGGGGTAGACCGGCCGCAGATAGGCCAGCTCGTCGACCCCGAGAAAGGGGCCGCCGCCCTCGGACAGGTCTTCCACTGACAGGCCGAACACGGTGTTGAACACCAGCAGCGGATTGACCGGCACGCCCGCATGGCCATTGGCCTGTGCCACCGCCTCGTTGGTGTATTGCGGGTTGTAGTGCAGCGTCAGCACCGAGAACATGGTGTTGTCCGACGCGGTGACGGTACGGCCCCAGTGATGGTCGAAGCGCCGGCCCGGCTCGAAATCCTCGTAGCGGTTGCCGCGGGCGCGCAGCCAGGCTTCTGATTTCAGGCGGGCGACGACAGGATCGGCGGGGATCTCGGGAACGCGCTCGATGGCGGGATGGGTGGATGTCATTGCATTGCCTCAAACAAAGGTTCGACGGAAGGAAGCTGGTCCAGCGTGTCGACCACCGACACGAGCTTCGCGAACTTGGCCGCRCCGATGCGCGGCACGACGATGGCCTGCGCCTTGTCGACCAGGCGCCGCCACTGCATGGCAAGGTCCGCGGCCGGCACCGCGACATTGGCCTGTGCGCGCAGCGTGCGGCCGTCGCGCGTCAGGATCTCGACCGTGGCGGCGTTGCGGTCCGGGCCGGACACCACCTGCAGGGCGATCCGCTGCCGCGCCCTGACATAGCGCGGCGCGAGCGCGGTCTCGGGCGAATACAGGGCGAGCGACGCAGTTGGCGCGCCGTCCATCGCCAGCGCCGCAAGATGCTGGATCGCGAACTTGATCTCCAGGCCGGTCTGCGGGTTGGCGATATCGCACACGCCGCGATGCGGACCCGACACGAAGATGGTCATCGACTCGAGCGCATCGAGGTCGATACGGTGCTCACGGCAAGCCTGGCGCACGGCTTCAATGGTGGAGTGCGTGAGGTAGCAGGACGCATGGAACTTGAACAGGGTGCGTTCGATCGCCATGCCTGCGCGGCGCTCGAAGGTGGCCGGGAACGCCGGCGCAGCGGGCGCCTGGGTGCGGCCAAAGCCCTGCTCGCACTCGATGCCGCTGGCATTGGCAGTGAACCCGCGCGCCGCCAGGCGGGCCGCCATCACGCCATTCATGGCGGCCTTGCCTGCGTGCAGCGGCTTGGCCATGGTGCCGAACATGCATTTGAGCCCGGCTGCCTGCGTCGCGGCGAGCCCGAGTGCGTGGGCCGTGCCGGCCGGGTCGAGTCCACCCAGCCGCGCACAGGCAGCGGCGGCGCCCAGCGTGCCGGTGGTGCCGGTCGGGTGCAGCCCGAGGCGATACTGCTCGGCGCCAACCACTTCGCCGACCCGGGTTTCGACTTCGTGCCCCAATATCAGCGCGCGCAGCAGGGCCTTGCCGCTGGCGCCGGCGGCCTGGGCCACCGCCAGTGCCGCCGGTGCCACGGGCACGGTCGGATGGCCGTGCATCGCCGAGGCGACGTCGTCAAAGTCGAGAGCGTGGCCGGCAGCGCCATTGATCAGCGCGGCCTGCGCCGGATCGGCGCGCAACGGGCTGCCCACCAGCGCGCACGGCAGATCCCGCGAGCCGGCATATTCGGCCACGAGCATTTCGACCAGCGGCTCAGGGGCGGCGGCGAGGGTAACGGCGATCCAGTCGAGCATGACGTGCCGTGCCCAGGCGAAAGCCGGCGCGCCGAGCTCGGCATCGTCGACCGTGCTGATCCAGCCGGCCAGCGCCCGCGTGAAGCCGGCGCTGGCCGCTGTCTTGTCGATGGTATGGTCAGGTTCCACTCGGAAGCATCGCCGCGTTGCCGGCGCCATGTTGTTGTCGATTGGACCGAGTATTGGCGAACGCCGACGGGCCCGGCATCACATATGTGATGGATTCCGACCCAGTGCATCGATCACATATGTGATRGAAGCCGATGCGTGAGGGATCGAAACTCTCATCCACGGCCATTCGCGGCGCACGGTGCCGCGCCATGGCCGCACTGCCCCTCAACGCTTCACGTCCACGTCGCCACCGGCGACGCTACATCTCATGACCATGAACAAGACCGCGCCCCGCCGCTCCGTGCTGTATGTGCCCGCGACCAATACCCGCGCCATCGAGAAGGCCCGCAACCTGCCCTGCGACGTCATCGTGTTCGACCTGGAGGACGCCGTGGCGCCGGCCATGAAAGGCCAGGCCAGGGACAACCTGGCCAGCGCCTTTGCCGCGCAGCCGTTTGCGACGCATGAGACTGTGATCCGGGTCAATGCCCTGGGAACCGCCGAATTCGATGCCGACCTGCGCGCTGCCGCCGCCTGCGGGGCGGATGCGATCCTGCTGCCGAAAGTCGACACCGGTGCAGACCTGGAGCGCTTTGCCGAGGCGATTGGCGCCATTGCCAATGGCCCTGCCCCCAAGCTGTGGGCCATGATCGAAACGGCTTCCGCGATCCATCGCCTCGACGGCATCCTGCAAGCCGGCCAGCGCCGGCAGGTACAGCTCGAGTGCCTGGTCGTGGGCACCAACGATCTCGCCAAGGAAACCGGCGTATATCCGGGCGACAACCGTGCGTATCTGCTTCCCTGGCTGATGTCGGTAGTGCTGGCGTCAAAGCGCTATGGCACGGACGTGCTCGACGGTGTGTGGAATGACTTCGGCGACCGCGCCGGTTTCGACAACGAAGTGCTGCAGTCGTGCAGGATGGGCTTTGACGGCAAGACGCTGATCCACCCGTCGCAGGTGGATCCAGCCAACGCGGCGTTCACGCCATCGGATGCCGCCACCGCTGAGGCGCAGGCGATCATCGCGGCCTTCGCGCGACCCGAGCATGCCGCGGCGGGTGTGATCAACCTGGATGGGCGAATGGTCGAGCGCCTGCACCTAGCGCAGGCCACGCGCCTGCTAGCGCGGCGTGATGCCATCCGGGCGCGCAGGGAACGACCCGGCCGCTGATTTCGCGCCGCTGCTGCGGCGCTCAGCAGTCCTGCGCTACCGCCAGCACGGCGGCCAGCAACTTCTTGCGGCGTGCGTGTAAACGCGCAACCGGGCCGCCGGTGCCGATGCCGAGCCACTGGCCGCGTATCGGCGTTGCCACCAGCGTGGCGATCACACCGGCCCCCGGCGATGCCAGGCTGGCCGACTCGTAGTAGCCCTGGCGGCGCGCCTGCTCCACCGCGCGCATGATCTCGTCAGTGCGCACCGGCGGCTCGCCCGGGGCCACCTCGGCGTTGTAGCGCCGCAGCAGCCGCCCGATCTGTTCGTCTTCCATCCGGCTCATCAGCATAATGCCGATCGCGGTGCGATGCATCGGCCGGATGGTGCCCGACGATACCGAAAGGCGCAAAGCATGACTGGATTCGATGACGGACAGGTATTGCAGCATGTTGCCGCTCTGGCGGCCCAGCATCACCGTCTCGCCGGTCTCGCTCGAAAGCCGGCGCAGGGCGTCGTGGACCGAGGCGCCGGTGCCTTGTTTTCTTGTGGTCCATCCGCACAGGAACGCGACCCGGACCGACGGGCAATAGGTTCTAAGCTGGGCGTCGAACTCCATGTAGCCGCGCGCCACCATGGTCCGGAGCAGCATTGAGACACTGGACTGCGGGATGCCGAGGCGCTCGGCGATCTCGCCGACGCGCAGGGGCCGGCGCACCCGCTCGAACAATTCCAGCAGATCGAACACCCGATTTGCCGATTTGACCATTCCGCTGTCCATAGCAGTCCCTCCTTGGCCCGCGCGCCTCTCCGGCGCTGTCTTTGCCATGCTTCGGACCGGCCGGCGTCGCCCAGGCGCTTGCCTTTCAGCCCACCCTCAACGCCTGCACAAGTAAAGTTGTAACTACCGTCGTGCGTGGCGAGATTCCCTGCGAACCCTTGTCGCGCAAGCCCTGGAAGCCGACATTCATTTTAGCCAAAATTGTGTCTATCGCGGCCGGGGCGTCAACTAAAGTTGTAACGCAATGGGCGAATTCAACTAATCTTGTGCCGTAATGGTCGACGCTTCTGCGGAGGCTTCGATGACACGACGCTCGCGACTACGGTAAGCGTCAGCGGAACCCATCCATAATGGACTTGACGCCTTCCTCTGCTCGTGGATGATGGCTACAGATCGACCACTTTACGCAGGAGCGCGAAGGAGACCCGCCAGTGGCCTTCGTCGAGATTGCACTGTACGGACGCGGTCTTCTGGTTGACACGCACGACGGTGCCGATGCGCTCGTGCAGGTGCTGGTCGGTAAAGGCCACCGTGTCACCAACCATGAAGTCAGCACGCTGTGCACGGGGCGGTGGCGGCGGGTCGTGTGGCGGGGATTGGGCCGCAGCGTTGGCGTCGGCGATGACCGCGGCATAGGGCAAGGCCCAGCGCCGGCGCGTAGCGGTGTCCTCGATCACGGCCTGGGTCTGCCGCAACTCAAGGATACGGTCCCGCCCTACAGCCCGGACCTGAATCCAGTGGAGTATCTCTGGGCCTGGCTCAAGCGCCATGCCCTGGCCAACTTCTGCCCACACTCGCTCACCGAACTCAAAACGACCGCCCGCAATCGGCTGCGCAGCGCACAACAATGCGCCAACATCATTGCCGCGTGCTGGAAGCAGGCCGAGTTGTGGTGATGTCGTCATTTATACAAGGATCAATAGGCTTAGGGTGATAGATGATGCAGACACCTTGCACCTTCTCCTCGGCGCACAGGTAGAACCACTGATACTCATCCGACGCCGTGAGGTTGGCCTTGGCTATCCAGCTCCAGTGATAGTCGGCGAGGCCGAACTCACCAAGTGCATTTCTGAGCGCACTTCGGTCGGGCAACGGATCGGGATACGCGGCCTGGAACTCCGCGATGATTTCCGCCTTGGCGGCGGACCAATGGCCCTCCATTGCAAGCGTCATCGTGYTATTCAAACCGCAATGAATGACATGGGAAACCATCGCGCCTGTGTGAGTGCAGCGCAGGAACCCTTGACCCTGTTTGACTCCGTCCATTTTTTGTAAGCGACGCGTCGATCCCGTCCGATAAGGCATCGCCGCCCATTATTGAAACCGGAAGAGGATCGCACATCGGCAGCCGGCGTCGTACCCCCCTTTCATAGGGACTGCACAATAGCTCACGGCGCGCCATGCTTTCAGTGCGTCCTGAACTGCAAGGTGCCGGTGCGGTACTGCCATCGCGCGCGGTCGGTTGAGTGTCGGCTTCTCGCCTTTAGCAGCCGAGCCGACTGGCTCCTCGCTGGCCCTAACTCAGGCCTCCGTGTTCAAAACGACGTCAGCAGGTTCGTGCTGACAGTGTGAGCGTGACAAGATGAATTTGATGAGTGCTTCGGCCAGAATACGGCACCGGCTTCGGCATCATTACCGGCGTTGTTGCCCGTGTTTCGCATCGTCGAAGGCGCACTCATCCTTTGGCGCCCGGCTGCAGTCGATGGCGCATCATCCACAGATTGCTCAAGGCAAACAGCGTCTGCAGTTGCTGCGTGTTCTTCATCAAGCCACGGTAGCGCACCTTCATGTGGCCGAACTGGCGCTTGATGATGCGGATACGCGGCAGTGGACGCGCGTGGCCATTGCACCGGTGCCGGCGCGCGAGTGGAAGGGGCCGCGGCCATAAGCCGGACCCGAAAAAAAGAGTCCCCAGGAAGTCCCCAGACACAAAAAAAAGGGGTTACGGCAAATACCGTAACCCCTTGAACTTATTGGTGGGCCTCCCGTGAGTCGAACTCGGCACCAACGGATTATGAGTCCGCTGCGCTAACCAGGCATGAGCTAGAGGCCCGATGGAGCGGGTGAAGGGAATCGAACCCTCGTCACGAGCTTGGAAGGCTTCTGCTCTACCGTTGAGCTACACCCGCGCGCGATGCGCGGCATGATAGCAACTCCCCCCAATCGTCGTGGCACGATTTGTTCAGTTAGACAACCTTAACCGTTCTGCGCCAGCCTCGAATTACGGCCCCAGGATAATCGGCTTGCCATTCGTGCGCAAACGCAATGGCCGAGACTGAAGCGCCCAGCTGCTTGCGGTGCAAAACGATCTCTTTGTACCTCCAAATACACTAGCTGCGCCACTGTCGTCGTCAGATGGTGACCATGCCACTGGCATGCAAAGCTTCGCTCACGGCTTCGATCCCGGCTGCATCGAGGTCCTGCAGCGGCTGCCGCACATGACCGCCGCGCCAGCCGCGCAGATTCATGGCAGCCTTGGTGGACTGGGGCTGGCCCAGTTTGCGGGCGACCGCCCGCATGGGGTACCAGCGACGATGCAGGCCGCCGGCGTCCGTCGCGTTGCCAATGCGCACCGCATCGTATGTAGCCTTGACCAACTCAGGCAGCGCGCAACTGTTGGTCGAGCTGACACCGTCGAACCCTAGTACCAGCGGCCCAAGCATCACGAGATCGGATGCGGCCAGTACGCGAATGCGGCCGCTGACGCGCCCGACGAGTTGATCGACCGTGGTCGGATTGAGATCGCCCTGCTTGAGTGCGACCACTTGGGGCACATCGCACAGGCGCTCGATCAGCGGCACCGATAGCGTAATACCGACGCCCGGCGCGTTATAGATCATCACGCCGGTTCTGGAGAGCGGCGCCACTTCCTCAAAGAAGCGCACGATCTGGCCATCGGTGACTTCGGACACGAACGGCGGCATCAACATGGGCAATCCGCCCAGTTCGCCAGCCAACGAGGTCAGTTCCTTCACCACGCGCACATCGGCATGTGCGGTGCATAGCAATACAGGCACGCAATCGCCTACGACGTCCATGGCGTGGCGGAAGAGCGCTGCGCGCTCGGCGGTATTCATGGCCGGGAATTCGCCGTAGGTGCCGCCAATCAGAAGCCCGTCGTAGCCCAGGCCCAGCATGCGCTCGACGTTCTCCGTCAGCGCGGGGAGATCCAGGCTGCCATCCGCCGCGAAGGGCGTGACTGCGATATTGAACAGGCCGCGGGCGCGCGCCAGAGATTCATCTTGAGATTTCATAGTGCCTCGGGTCAATGTTGAGACGTTAGCTGTGGAAAAAAATAGGTGGCCGACCTAGGAATCGGCTGGAATGCGAACAGGATCGGGATTAGAAATCGAGCTGGCTGAGCGGACGAATGCGTACGCCATCGCCTTCCAGCGCCGCGCGCACCGCCCTGGCAATGGCAACTCCCTGCGGGTTGTCGCCATGCACGCAGATCGTGTGGACCCGCATGTCGACCTTGCGGCCGCCAACGGTATGAATCGCCTGCTCCCGAACCATCTGCAAGGCACGCGCCGCCGCAACGCCCGGGTCGTGGATGACGGCGCCCGGCTGGTTGCGCGGCAGCGTTAAGCCGTTGTCGCCATAGAGACGATCCGCAAAGACCTCGCAGGCCATGCGCACGCCGCCCCGGCGGGCCGCGCGCTCGGTTTCATTGTGCAGCGTGCAGACCAGCACRAGATCCCGGTCAAGGGCGCGCATGGCGCCGATGAGTGCGTCGGATAGCTCGGGGCTTTCGAAGGCCATCGTGGCCAGGGCGCCATGGAGCTTGACGTGCGTCACGCGATGGCCCACGGCCTGCGCCATCCCCTGCAGCGCGGCAATCTGGTAGATCAGCATCTTCTCGATGTCACCGGGACTGTCCCCGACGATCTTGCGCCGGCCAAAACCGTACAGATCGTTAAAGCCAGGGTGCGCACCAACATCGACGCCTCGCGACAGTGCCTGGGCCGCGGTCTGGTGCATGACGACGGGATCGCCACCGTGAAAGCCGCAGGCCACGTTGGCCGACGTGACGATCGCCAGCATGGCGCTGTCGTCCCCTATTTCATAAGGGCCGAAGCTCTCGCCCAGGTCTGAATTCAGATCGACTTCCCGCACTTTCATTCTCCGAAACGCCACCCGGCGCCGCTTGGTATACCACTGGCACGCAAAATGCATGCCATTTGCCGGGCAGCAGAATCCTGATGGCCGCATCCCCAAAATCGGGCGTTTCAACTGGAGAAAGCATGACAAGCAAGTTGCAGAAAATGGTTAGTACCGCGGCAGCTGCCGCGGCCTTGCTGGCAGGTGCAGCCCACGCGGCGGAACTGAACTTCGCGAGTTGGGGTGGCGCCTACCAGGGCGCGATCCGCGAGGCGTGGTTGAAGCCGTTCGCCAAGGACACTGGCGTCAAGCTGACGGAAGACACCGATCCGCAAGTCGCAAAGATCCGCGCCATGATCGACACCAAGACCGTGAACTGGGATGTGGTGACGGAGAACAGCGCGCGGCTGACGCGCGGCATCAAGCTGGGCGTATTCGAAAAGATCACGCCCGAGATGGTGGATCAGAAGCACGTGATCCGCGGCGCGCGCAACGACTATGGTGTGCCGTCCGAGATCTTCTCGACCGTGGTGGGTTTTTCGTCCAAGACATTTCCGGCCGGCAAGCTCCAGCCATCCACCTTCGCGGATTTCTGGGACGTGGCCAAGTTCCCGGGCAAGCGCACGCTGCAGGACGATCCGGCCACCGTCATCGAGGCCGCGCTGATCGCCGACGGTGTTGCGCCCGCCGACGTCTACAAGGTGCTCGCCACGCCTGCTGGCGTGGACCGCGCCATGAAGCAGATCGAGAAGATCAAGCCAAGCGTCGCCATGTGGTGGAAGAACGGCGCCGAGCCGGTCAACGCGCTAGGCAGCGGCGAGGTCGTCATGGCGCTGGGCTGGAACGGTCGCTTCCAGGCCGGCATCGATTCCGGGCTGCCGATCCAGATGGGTTGGGGCAACGCCGTGGCGCAGGTTGGCTACTTCGCCCTGGTCAAGGGTGCGCCGCATCGCGACGAAGCCCTGAAGCTGCTGAACTACATCATCCAGCCGAAGAACCAGGCCGAATTCAGCAAGCACATCGCCTACGGTCCCACCGCCGAAGCCGCCTTTCCTCTGATCGACGAGGCCCGCAAGCAGCGCCTGCCTTCCACGCCCGAACGGCTGAAAAGCGCCTTGTTCCTCGACTCCGAATTCTGGGAAAAGCAGGGGCCGGCCATCGTCGAGCGCTACAACCAGATCCGCGCACGTTGATTCGTACCACCGCGAGGTAACTGCATCATGACAGGCACCGCCCTGCCCCTTCCCCCCGCCTCGACCGCACCCGCCGTGAGGCAGGCGCGCCGCCGTCCGAGCCGCGCGGCGGTGCTCGCCAGCTTGCCGTTGCTGCTCTTCCTGCTGTGCTTTTTTGTCGGGCCCATCGCGGGCCTGCTCAAGGAAGGCTTCTATCAGGACGGCGTGGCGACGCTGGCCAACTACCGCCACCTGATCGACACGCCAATCTACCGGATCGTGCTGGGCAACACCTTCACCATCGCCGCGGCGGTGACGCTGTCCTGCGTGCTGATGAGCTACCCGCTTGCCTACCTGATGGCCAGCGTGCGGCCCAATGTAGCCAAGCTGCTGTTCTTCGCGGTGCTGCTGCCGTTCTGGTCGAGCGCGCTGGTGCGCACCTCTGCCTGGATCGCGCTGCTGGGCAAGAACGGGCCGCTCAATGCCCTCCTGACCGGCAGCGGCATTCTGGACCAGCCGATGGCCTTCCTCTACAACTTCACCGGCGTGATGATCGGCATGACCCATGTGCTGATGCCCTTTGTGGTGCTGCCGCTCTATGCCTCGTTCCGCTCGCTGGACCACACCCTGGTGCAGGCCGCGCAGAGTCTCGGAGCGGGTTCGGTGAGCATCTTCAGCCGCGTGGTGCTGCCGCTAACCAGCCCCGGGGTGGTGGCGGGCGGCATCATCGTCTTCATGAATGCGGTGGGCTACTACATCACGCCCTCGCTGATGGGTGGCCCGGCCCAGCGCATGGTGGCCGAGCTGATTTCCTACAACATCACCGAGGAACTGAACTGGGGCCTGGCCGCGGCGTTAGCCGCCGTGCTGCTGCTCACGGTGCTGGCATCGCTGTGGCTCTTCAATCGCCTGTTCGGCCTGGACAAGCTGATCGCCGGTTCGACCGGCAAGGGCAGCAGCACGCCTGGCACGGCGCGCACCCCGGGCGGGCGGCTCGCCGTGGCCGCCGGCATTGCCTGCGCCGTGTTCCTGGTGTTGCCGATCGTCATCGTAATCCCGATGAGCTTCGGCACCACCGATTTCCCGGTGTTCCCGCCGCCGCAGTATGGGCTGCGCTGGTACGCCAGCTTCTTCGACGACGCCAAATGGCTCGATGCTCTCTGGTCGAGCCTGCGCGTTGGCGCGATCGTGACGGTGCTGGCTACCCTGCTTGGCACCGCCGCGGCGCTGGGCGTGCACAAGATGGCGTCGGCGCGCAAGGGCTGGCTCGATGCCCTGTTCGTCGTGCCGATGTCGGTGCCGGCGATCATCACCGCTGTGTCCCTCTACTACCTGCTGGCGCCGCTGGGCTGGGTGGCCAACTCGCTGGCCATCGTCATCGGCCACACCGTGCTCGCCACGCCCTACGTCTACATCACGGTGCGCGCCGCGCTGCGCGGTTTCGATCCCAGCCTGGAACTGGCGGCGCTGAGCCTGGGCGCCCCGTGGCCGACTATGTTCCGGCTGGTGATGCTGCCGGCGCTACTGCCCAGTCTCGTCGGCGGCGCGGTGTTCGCCTTCGTGACCTCGTTCGACGATGTCGTGATGGCGCTGTTCCTCACCACCATCCGTAACCGCACCCTGCCCAAGCTGATGTACGAGGGCCTGGCGCACGATTTCGATCCAACGGTGATCTCCGCGTCCTGCGTGCTGATCGCCGCTACTGCGCTCATCCTGATGGCCAACCAGTTGCTGGGAAAGAAGAAAGGAGCATGACGATGCAAGCCACCCTCTCGCCAACCGCGTCCCCGCCCTATGCTGCGGCGCCTGCGCTGCAGCTCTCCGAGCGCCCCGAGGCCCAGGGCAAGGACATCTCGGTGCGCGCCGTGCGCAAGTCCTACGGCAGCACGGTCGCGCTGCCGGAAGTCTCGCTATCGGTGGCACGCGGCGAATTCTGTACCCTGCTTGGCGCCTCGGGCTCGGGCAAGACCACGCTGCTGAAGATCATCGCCGGCTTCGAAATGCCCGACACCGGCAGCGTGCACATCGCCGGCCGCGACGTCACCCACACGCCGATCGCCGAACGCAATATCGGCATGGTGTTCCAGAACTACGCGCTGTTCCCCCATATGTCGGTGTTCGAGAACGTAGCCTTTGCGCTGCGCATGCGGCGCCTCAACCATGAGGACATCAAGCGGCGCGTCGGCGAAGCGCTCGAGCTGGTGAGCCTGCAGGCCCTGGCAGCGCGCCTGCCACGCGAGCTCTCAGGCGGGCAACAGCAGCGCGTCGCGCTGGCCCGCGCGCTGGTCTTCATGCCGGACGTGCTGCTGATGGACGAACCGCTTGGCGCGCTCGACAAGAACTTGCGGCAGGCGATCCAGCTGCAGCTCAAGAAGCTGCACCACGACCTCGGCCTGACGGTGGTCTTCGTCACCCACGACCAGGAGGAAGCCATGAACCTGTCGGACCGCATCGTCATCATGGACCAGGGCCGCATCGTGCAAGCGGGCGCGCCCGCCGCACTGTACCGCTCGCCCGATACGCCGTTCGTCGCGGGCTTCCTCGGCGAATGCAACTTCCTCGGAGAACCCGCCCGCGTGCTCGGGATCAGGCCGGAGAACGTGCGCGTTGGCGCGCAGCTTGGCGCGTCGGACGTACGGCACGAGGGCCGCGTGGTCGCGTCGACCTTCTGCGGCCTGCACTGGAAGGTATTCATCGCCTGGCGGGACAGGACCATCGTTGCCTATGCGGCTGCCGGCATGGCTGGTACCGATCACGAGCCCGGGCGGCTCGTAGCCTGGGGGTTCAGCCCCAGCGACGCCATGGTGTTCGCCACCCAATGAGGGTCGGTGAGCACCAGTAGCGCGACAGCATATTCACTACCGCACCAACATGAAAACACTGACAAAAATCGAGACTGACCACGGCGCTGCCGCAAGCGAGCTGGACGACATCGCGCTGACCTCGACCACGCCCGCCGGGGACATCCCCGACCTGGCGGGCGATGCCTACAACACGCTGCTTGACATGATCCAGCTGGGCCGCTTGCGCACCGAGACGCCACTGCAGGAACGGGCGCTGGCGGCAACGCTGGGCATCTCGCGCACGCCGCTGCGCGAAGCCATGAGCCGGCTCATCGGCGGCGGCTTTGCCGTGCGCACGCCGCGCGGGCAGCTCATGATCAAGGAGCCCACGCTGCGCCAGTATCTGGAGATTCTCCAAATGCGGGGCCTGCTGGAAAGCGAAGCCGCCGCCCAGGCCGCGACCCGGATGGACCCCAAGCATGCGCAATACGTCATCGCCCAGGTGGAGGCGCATCTGCTGGCGCGCAATACCACCAAGGACGAGAACCACAGGATCGATAACCTGCTGCACGACACCGTCGCCACGGCCAGCGGCAACCAGATGCTGGCGCAGACGATCCATGACCTGCGCATCAAGGCAAGATGCTTCGACCAGAACGGCGCACCCGAGCGTTTCGAGCCCTGCGCACGCGAGCATATCGCCATCCTGCAGGCCATCGCCGAGCGCAACGCCGATGCGGCGCGCGCCGCCATGAGCCTGCACCTTGCCAACGCACGCGCCGGCCTGGTAGCGCGCCATACAAACCTGTGACTTCGTGTGTTGCCAACCATGCGTCCATCAACGCTCCATCAACCAGCAGATTCATCCATGACAAGTACATCGCGCATTGACGAAAGCGCAAGGGGCGTCTTCATCATCTCCGCGACCCCCTTCACGGAACAGGGGGCGCTCGACCTGGAGAGCACCGACCGCCTGGTCGATTTCTACCTCGGCAAGAAGGTCGCGGGCATGACCATCCTCGGCATGATGGGCGAAGCGCCCAAGCTGTCGGAGGAGGAGTCCATGATTTTCGTGCGCCGCATCCTCGAGCGGGTCGATGGCCGGGTGCCGGTGGTTGTCGGGGTGAGCCACGCGTCGAATCAGCATGTGGAGCGCCTGGCGAGGACCTCGATGGCGCTCGGCGCGGCCGGGGTCATGCTGGCGCCAGCGGCAAACCTCAGGACCGACGACCAGGTTTATGGCTACTACGCCGCCATTGCGCGCCTGCTTGGACCGGATGTGCCGATCTGCCTGCAGGACTTCCCCCAGGCCACCGGCGTCTACACCTCGGTCGACGTCGTCCTGCGGATGGTGCGGGAATTCCCGCAGGTGGTGATGTTCAAGCACGAGGAGCTACCCGGCCTGCGCAAGCTCTCGCAGATTCGTGCCCAAAGCGAGGCGGAAGGCCTGCGTCGCATCAGCATCCTGGCCGGCAATGGCGGCCTGTTCCTGCCGCAGGAGATGCTGCGGGGCGCGGATGGCGCGATGACCGGCTTCGCCTACCCCGAGATGCTGGTCCAGGTCTGCGACCTTTTCGCCCAGGGTAAGGCCGGTGAAGCCGAAGACCTGTTCGATCTGTACCTGCCACTGCTGCGCCATGAGTTCCAGTACGGCATCGGCCTGGCACTGCGCAAGGAAACCCTGCGCCGGCGCGGTGCGATCGCCAGTGCCGCGGTGCGCAAGCCCGGACCGGTGCTGGACGCAACCGACCTTGCGGAGCTGGAGCGGCTGATCGGCCGCCTGGAAGCCAGTTTGGCGAACGCCGGCCAGGCTGGTCACTGACGCCAGGGGAGACAGGGAAACAGCATGACTTTCGACTTCTGTATCACCGGCGCATCGATCGTGGACGGCAGCGGCAGACCCGCCTTCGTTGGCGACGTGGGCGTGAAGGACGGGAAGATCGCGGCCGTTGGTGAGCTTGCCCACGCCAGCGCGGTGGAACGCATCGATGGCCGTGGCCGGGTTGCCGCGCCTGGCTTCATCGACGTCCATACGCACGACGACCGCGCCTTGCTGATGCCGGGCGCGATGACGGCGAAGCTGTCCCAGGGCGTGACAACCGTCGTCACCGGCAACTGTGGACTCAGCCTGGCGCCTGCGCGGCCGGGCACCGCCATATCGCCTCCGCTGGACCTGATCGCCACGCCGGAATGGCTACGTTTTCCTGCCTTCCGCGATTACCTCCACGCCTTGGACGCGAACGGGACCGCGGTCAACGCTGTCTGCCTTGTGGGCCACCTGACGCTGCGGGCCAGCGTCATGGACAACCTGGAACGCCCGGCCACCCCGGCCGAATGCGATGCCATGCAGCGCCTGCTGGCAGACGCGCTCGAGGCAGGTGCCTGGGGCATGTCCACCGGCACCTTCTATCCGCCCGCGCGGCTTGYCACCACCGACGAAATCGTCGCGGTAGGCGAGCCCCTGCGGGCCCATGGCGCGCTCTATGCCACCCATATGCGCAACGAAGCCGAGAAGATCATCGATGCGCTGGATGAAACCTTCGAGATAGGCAGGCGGCTTGGCGTACGCGTTCTGATCTCGCACCACAAGCTGGCGGGCATCGCCAATCACGGGCGCTCCGCCGAGACGCTGAAGCACATCGCAGCCGCGATGCAAACGCAGCCGGTATCGCTTGATTGCTACCCCTACAACGCGTCTTCCACGGTACTGCGGCCGGAGTTCGTGGCGCGCGCCGCCGCCGTGATGGTCAGCTGGTCCACGCCACATCCGGAACATGCCGGCAGGCTGCTCGCCGATATCGCGCGCGAGATGGGCTGCGGCGATGAACAAGCCGCCGCGCGCCTGGCACCCGCCGGCGCCGTCTACTTCATGATGGACGAGGGCGACGTGCGCCGCATTCTTGCCTTCCCCAAAGCCATGATCGGCTCGGACGGCATGCCGCACGACGAGCATCCCCACCCGCGCCTGTGGGGAACATTTCCCCGAGTGCTGGGCCACTACTCGCGCGAGGAGCGGCTTTTCCCGCTGGTCACGGCAATCCACAAGATGAGCGGCCTGACCGCCGGCGAGCTCGGCATCGCCGACCGCGGCCATATCGCCGTTGGCCAGGCGGCCGATCTTGTGCTGTTCGACCCGGACACGGTCGGGGATCGCGCGACCTTCGCCAAGCCGGCCACGCTATCGGCAGGTATCGAGAGCGTCTGGGTCAACGGACGGCTGGCTTTCGCAAAAGGAGACGTGCGGGACGATCGCGCCGGACGTGTACTGACCAGGACACCATCACAGGCCGTGCAAGCGTAGCAATCCGTTTGGCACGTGTATTGCTTGCACTCCATTGGCATACCAATGGCACACAAGCCTCATATCAACCACCAACGCAATGCCATGTGCGATCGATCGATCCCCATGGGCGCGTATAGGAAAGCAGCGCAAGCCATGTCTGTTCTTAGCTTAGATACCCGCTTGGCGTCCCGCCTGAGCGCCGCGCGGCCGTCGGCCACGGGGGCTGTTGCCGAAGCCGCCCGCCTCATGGTGGCGCAAGGCCGCGCAGTCATCAGCCTGGCCGAGGGGGAACTCGACTTCGATACGCCCGCGCACATCCGGCAGGCTGCCGTTGCCGGCATCATGGACGGGCATACGCGCTACACAAACGTGGCAGGCACGCCCCAACTCAGGGCCGCGATAGTGCGCAAGTTCGTGCGTGACAATGCCCTGCACTACAACGAGAGCGAGGTCATTGCCGCGACGGGCGCAAAGCAGATTCTCTTCAATGCCCTGCTGGCAACCGTCAATGACGGGGACGAGGCCATCGTCGTGGCGCCCTACTGGGTGTCCTATTCCGAGATGGTGCGCATTGCCGGAGGTACGCCGGTGGTGGTGACGCCGGCGGCCGAAGATGGCTTYAAGCTCACGCCGGACGCACTCGCCGCCGCCATCACGCCCAGGACACGCTGGCTGATGCTGAACTCGCCCTGCAATCCTTCCGGATCGCTCTACGCCGCCGACGAACTGCGTGGGCTGGCGGACGTGCTGCGCGCACATCCCCGCGTGCTGGTGATGTCCGACGACATCTATGAAAAGATCGTGTTCGAAGGCGAGTTCTGCTCCTTTGCGCAGGCGGCACCGGACATGAAGGCGCGCACGCTCACCGTCAATGGCGTCTCCAAGGCTTACGCCATGACGGGGTGGCGGCTGGGCTATGCCGGCGGCCCGCGGTGGCTGGTCAAAGCGCTGGAGATGTTGCAATCCCAAAGCACTAGCAACCCCAGCTCGGTTAGCCAGGCCGCCGCCATCGCCGCGCTCGACGGGCCGCAGGATTTCCTGGAGGACTGGATGGCGCGCCTGCGCTGGCGCCGGGACCTTGCCGTCGATCTGCTCGCGGGGGCGGCACCGCTGTTGACCATGCGCACGCCACCCGCGGCCTTCTACCTCTATGCGGATTGCAGCGGCACGCTTGGCATGCGCACACCGAGCGGCGACATCATCGAAAGCGACCTGGACCTGGCGCGCTACCTGCTGGAGGAAGCGGGCGTCGCGGTCGTGCCTGGCACGGCATTCGGCCTGGCGCCGTACCTGCGGTTTGCGTATGCGGTTTCCGATGACCGGCTGCGCATGGCATGCGAGCAGATCGTCCGGGCCTGCTGCAGGCTGTCCAGGCCATGAAAGCGGCGGACATGGATGCACCGGCGCAATCCGGGAGCGCGGCGGAGCCCGCGCCTGCGCACCAGCACCTGCGCGACGGATGGCACATCGAGCCCGCCGGCGACCGCTGCCTGTTGATCCGCCTGGGCAACCGGGCCGATGCCGAAGTCAGCCAGACGGTGCACGCGGTGACGGCATGGCTGTCCAGCCGCGTCCTGCCCGGCGTCGTCGACGTCGTGCCGGCGTTCACCACGGTGGCCGTCCACTACCTGCCCGCCCAGTTGCCACGCTGCGAGGGCTCCGCCTCGCAGTCCCTGAGCGCGACCATAGACCATCTCCTGTCACAAGGCGTGCCCAGGATCGCGGGCACCGCACGCCTGGTGGAAATTCCGGTGTGCTATGGCGGCGAGTACGGCCCCGACCTGGAAGACGTCGCGCACCAATGCGGTATCTCCACCGGCGAGGTCATCCGCCTGCATACCGCCGTGCCGCTCGTCCTCTACACGTTCTTCTTCGCGCCGGGCACCCCATTCGCCGGTCCGCTGGATCCCAGGCTGCAGGTGCCACGGCGCGCAGTGCCGCGCACCCGTGTGCCGGCCGGGGCCGTGGCGATCGCCAACGGGATCTCGTCCATCTACCCGACTGAATCCCCCGGCGGGTGGAACCTGATTGGCCGCACGCCCTGGACCTTGTTCGACATCCGCAAGAGCCCGCCGACGCGCCTGCAGATCGGCGACCGCATGCAATTCATGCCGGTCACGCCGCGCGAGTTCGAAGCGCTGCTGGAGCCGCACCAATGAACCATATGCTGGTTGAAAAGCCCGGGGTGTTTTCCCTCCTCCAGGACACGGGGCGCAACGGCTACCAGCGCTATGGCGTACCGGTCAATGGGCCGATGGACGAGTGGGCGCACCGCGTCGCCAATGCCCTGGTAGGCAATGGCGAAGAGGCCGCTCCCCTCGAATGCACGCTGAAGGGACCCTGCGTCAGCTTCTCCCGCAACACCTTGATCGCCCTGAGCGGCGCGGATATGCGGGTCACCGCGGGCGGCGCCCAGATCCCCATGCACTGTGCCGTCATGTTGCGCCACGGCGTACGCCTGGAATTCGGAGAGCGCAGGTCCGGTGCTCGCGCCTACCTCGCGGTGCGGGGTGGATTCGATGCCCCGCTCGTGCTGGGCAGCCGCAGCACCTACGTGCGCGGCAGCTTCGGCGGCTTCGAAGGCCGCGCGTTGCGCCGCGGCGACCGGGTGCCGGTGGCRTCGCCAAGAGGAGAAGTCCTGGAACTTGAGCGCATGATGATCCAGAGCGGCATGCCCTTCGTCGCCGCGGCGGCGCCGGACACCGCACCACTGTCATCGGCCACGCAGGGGCTGCGCTTCGTGCCTGGCCCGCAGTGGCAGTCCTTCACCAGCCAGGCGCGGCACGACTTCGAATCCGCGTGTTTCCGGGTTTCAGCCCAATCCGACCGCATGGGCTACCGGCTGGAAGGTCCGGAGTTGAGATTGGCGCAGCCACTGGAAATGATCTCCGAAGTCGTGACCTTCGGCACCGTCCAAGTGCCACCGGGCGGTAGTCCTATTGTGCTGATGGCCGACCGCCAGAGCGCCGGCGGGTATCCGAAGCTGGCCTATGTCGCCAGTGCCGACCTGCCCTCGCTGGCGCAGGCCCTGCCAGGCGATGCGCTGCGCTTCCAGGCCATCACCCAAGCCGAGGCAGAGGCACTCTGCCTGGAAGTCGAAGATCGCTTTGCCCGCGTCAAGGTGCTGGCCGCAAAGGCGCTGGGCCTCCCCATCCCATAACGCAAAAGGAATTCATCATGCCGTTCATCGATATCAACTGCGATATGGGCGAGAGCTTCGGGCCCTGGGTCATGGGCAACGACCGCGCGATCCTGCAGCATGTCACCTCCGCCAACATTGCCTGCGGATTCCATGCCGGGGATCCGGACACGATGCTCGAGACGGTCCGTGCGGCCGCGGCCGCCGGCGTGGCGGTTGGTGCGCATCCGGGACTCCCCGATTTGCAAGGCTTCGGCCGCCGCGCCATGGCCATGACGCCAGACGAGGTCTATGCCCTCATTGTGTATCAGGTGGGAGCCATGCTGGGCGTCACCCGCGCGGTGGGGGTCCCCCTGCACCACGTGAAGACACACGGCGCGCTCTACAACATGACCGCGCGCGACCCGGCGCTTGCCAAGGCGGTAGCGCAGGCCGTGCACGACATCGATCCCAAGCTGATGGTCTACGTCGCCAACGCCAACATGGCGAGCGCCGCCCGCGCGATGGGCCTGCGCGCGGCCTTCGAGGTCTATGCGGACCGCAGCTACCAGGACGACGGCACGCTGACCCCGCGCTCCGAGCCGCACGCGATGATCGAAGACGTGGCGGAATCGATCGCGCAGGTCAAGCGCATGGTGACCGATGGCAGCGTGATCTCGCTCGCAGGCAAGACCGTTCCCATCACGGCCGACACGCTCTGCATCCATGGCGACCAGCACGGCGCAGCGGTATTCGCGGCGCGTATCCGCGCCGCGCTCGATGCCGATGGCATCGGCGTGCGGCCCGTCTGACGTATTCCGCCACCGATGCACGAAACGCTCACGCGGCGCGCCCCATCCCGACCGACCCTCCCCACACCGAGGTGATCCTCATGTCTTCCAAGCTGACTCCGCGCCCCAAGCGCATGCTCAACCTCGCGGCGTGCGCCGTTGCGCTGGCACTCGGCACGCTCGCTGGCACCGGCGCGCATGCGCAGACGCGCGGCGGCACGTTGCGCGCGATCGCGCAGCCCGAGCCACCCACGCTCATGCTCGGCCTCAATCAGCAAACGCCCACCCAATACGTGGCGGGCAAGATCTATGAAAGCCTGCTGACGTGGACGCCGGACATGAAGCCGAAGCCGGGCCTGGCCAGGTCCTGGACCATCTCGCCCGACGGTAAGGTCTACACGTTCGAGTTGCAGCCGAACGTCAAGTGGCACGATGGCAAGCCGTTCTCGGCAGACGACGTTGTGTTCTCGGTCGACAAGTTCCTGCGCACGGTGCACCCGCGCGCGCGGGTCATTATCGAGCAGTTCGTGGACACCGTGAAGGCGCTTGGCCCAAACAAGGTGCAGATCACGCTGAAGGCGCCATTTGCTCCGTTTCTGAAAGCCTTCGTCAGCGACAACATGCCGATCGTGCCCAAGCACATCTATGACGGCACCGACTACGCCAAGAACCCGGCCAACCAGACGCCAATCGGGACCGGCCCGTTCAAGTTCAAGGAGTGGAAGAAAGGCGCGTACATCATCCTCACGCGCAACCCCGATTACTGGCAAGCCGGCAAGCCTTATCTGGACGAGATCGTCTTCAACGTGATTCCCGATGCAGCCTCGCGCGCGGTTGCTTTCGAGCGCGGCGACGTTCAGGTGGTGAGTGCAGGTGACGTGGACAACGTGGAGGTGAAACGTCTCAAGGCGCTGCCGGGCGTGCAATACACGACGAAGGGCTGGGAGATGTTCTCCAAGCTGGCCTATATCCAGATGAACCAGCGCAAGCCGCCTTTCGACAACGTCAAGGTGCGCCAGGCCGTGATGGAGGCCATCAACCGCAAGTTCGTCGTGAACAGCATCTTCCTCGGTCTCGGCAAGGTTGCCACAGGTCCGATTTCTTCCACCACGCCCTTCTACGATGCCAACGTGCCGGCCTACAACTTCGAACTGAAGAAAGCACGCGCGCTGATCAAGGAGTCGGGTGTCGACCCCGCGAAGACGCCGATCAAGATCCTGTCGTATCCCTACGGCGCGACCTGGGACCGGCTCGGCGAGTACACGCGCCAGAGCCTCGAACAGCTCGGCTTCAAGGTCGAGATAGAGTCGGCGGATGCGGGCACGTGGGCCAAGCGCGTCTCGGATTTCGATTTCGACCTCACCTTCAGCTTCACGTCGCAATATGGCGATCCGGCACTGGGCGTCTCGCGTCTTTACCTGGCCCGCAACATGGTCAAGGGCTCTGCATTCGTCAACAACCAGGGATACCGGAACGACGCGGTTGACGCGATGTGGGACAAGGCAGCCGCCGCGACCTCTAACGACGATCGCCAGAAGCTGTACTCCAGCATCCAGAAGACACTCGTGGAAGAGGTGGCGAACGGGTACCTGTTCGAGATGGAGATTCCGACGCTCTACAACGCGAAGGTGCACAACCTGATCCAGACGGCGATCGGTCTTAACGACACATTCGCCGATGCCTACATCGACAAGTAAGCACCCGTGCGCGGCGGTGCGCCGGGCAAGTGGCACGGCGCATCGCTCCTCCTCGTCAACTTTCTTGGAATATATTCCGTGGATAAGGCACTGTCAGTGTTCGCGCGGCTCGGCAAGGCAGCCCTGGTCGTGCTGGGCGTCGTCGTCGTCAACTTCCTGTTGATCCGCCTGGCGCCCGGCGATCCGGCCGCCGTGCTGGCGGGCGAATCGGGGGCCTCGGACCCCACCTACGTGGCGCAGCTACGGCAAGAGTTCGGCCTCGACAAGCCCGTCTATGTGCAACTGGCGAGCTACCTGAACGGCGTGGCGCACCTCGACCTGGGCTACTCGTACCGTGAACGCTTGCCGGTGCTCGATATCATCCTCGACCGCCTGCCCGCCACGCTGCTGCTGATGTCGTGCGCGTTCGCCTTCGCGCTTGTGTTCGGCGTGTTGTTCGGCGTGGTGGCCTCGCGCAGCCGCTATCAGGGCACACATCCATGGCTCGACAGCGTGCTGATGACGGGTTCGTTGCTGATCTATGCCACGCCGCAGTTCTGGCTGGCGCTGCTGGCCATTCTCTTCTTTTCCCTGCACCTCGGCTGGCTGCCGCCCTACGGCATGGAGACGGTCGGCGGCGCGTTGACCGGCTGGGCGCGCGTGCGCGACGTTGCGCATCACCTGGTGCTGCCTACCGCGTCGCTCGGCTGCTTCTTCATGGCGGTCTACGCGCGGCTGACGCGCGCTTCCATGCTCGAAGTGCTGGGCATGGATTTCATCAAGACGGCGCGCGCCAAGGGGGTTTCAGTGGGCGGGACCATCCGCCATCACGCGCTGCGCAATGCCTTGCTGCCGGTGGTGACTTTCGCGGGGATCCAGCTGGGGCAGATGGCCGGCGGCGCGGTGCTTACCGAAACCGTATTCGGATGGCCCGGCATCGGACGGCTGATGTTCGATGCGCTGCTCCAGCGCGACTATCAATTGCTGCTCGGTGTGTTCCTGGTGACATCGACGATGGTGGTGGTCTTCAACCTGCTCACCGATCTCGCCTACCGGCTGATCGATCCACGCATCCAGCAAGCCTGAGGAGCCTCACATGTCTTTCCTGAATCGATTCGTCGCCAACCGCGGCGCGGCCGTCGGCCTCGCGCTGCTGCTGGTGGTGATCCTGACGGGCATCCTTGCCCCGGCGCTCTATCAAGATCCCCCATGGATGATGGTGGCGGAGCCGCTGCTCGGCCCGTTCGCCGACACCGCGTATCCGCTGGGCACCGATATGTTGGGCCGCGACATCGCGGCGGGCCTCGCCTACGGCGCGCGGGTGTCGCTGATGATCGGCGTGATCTCTACGCTTGTGGCGGTCCTGATCGGCATCGTGGTGGGTGCCCTGGCGGGCTACCACGGCGGCCGCGTGGACGACGCCCTGATGCGGGGAACGGAGTTCTTCCAGACCATTCCACAGCTGGCCATGGCACTCGTCCTGGTGGCGATCTTCAAGCCGTCGCTGTACTCGATCGTCGGGGCCATCTCCATGGTGTCGTGGCCGCCGGTGGCGCGCCTGGTGYGATCCGAGTTCATGACGCTCAAGCAGCGGGAGTTCGTGCAAGCCGCCATCGTGATCGGCCAGAAGCCGGCCCGGATCATTTTTACCCAGATCCTGCCCAATGCCGCCTCGCCGATTATCGTGACGGCCTCGCTGATGACCGCGACGGCCATCCTGACCGAATCGGCGCTGTCTTTCCTCGGGCTGGGCGACCGCAACCTGATGAGCTGGGGATTCATGATCGGCGCCGCGCGCACGATGCTCCGCGAAGCGCCGTGGATGAGCCTCTGGCCCGGCATTGYCATCATGCTGACGGTGCTGGCCATCAATCTGATCGGCGAGGGGCTCAACGACGCCCTCAACCCTCAACTGCGCAAGCGGGGAGCTTAATACCGTGGCTACAGGCAATCCAGGCCAGGGCGCCGCCCTGCTCTCCATCCGCGGATTAAGCATCCCGCTTCCGGCTGGCGGCGACCGCCAGTATGCCGTGCGCGATGTGTCGTTCGACATCCGCGCCGGCGAGATCCTCTGCATCGTCGGCGAATCCGGATCGGGGAAATCGATGAGTGCCAACGCCATCATGGGCTTGCTGCCCACCTATCTGCGTCCGCAGCAGGGGCAGATCCTGCTGCACGGCGAGGATCTGCTCGGCATGGACGAGGCGGCGCTGCGCGGCATGCGCGGCAAGGACATGGCGATGATCTTCCAGGAGCCGCTGTCGGCGCTCAACCCGCTGCAGCCGGTGGGAGCGCAGATCGCCGAGGTCATGCGCGTCCATGCGGCCTATCCAGGTCCGGCACGCGAGGCCCGTGTACTAGAACTGCTCGACTTCGTCGGCTTGCCGGATCCAGCAGGGTTGTTTCATGCCTGGCCGTTCAGCCTTTCGGGTGGCCAGCGCCAGCGCGTGATGATCGCGATGGCGCTGGCGCTGGAGCCGGCGCTGCTGATCGCCGACGAGCCCACCACGGCGCTGGACGTCACCACGCAGGCGCAGATCCTCGCGCTGATCGCCCGCATCCAGCGCGAGAAAGGCATGGGTGTCATGTTCGTGACGCACGATTTTGGCGTCGTGGCCGAAATCGCGGATCGTGTCGTCGTAATGGAGAAGGGCCTGCTGGTCGAGGAGGGTACGGCCGACCAGGTGCTGAACCGGCCCCGCCATCCCTACACGCAGCGGCTGATCGCCAGCGTGCCGTCACACCGGCCGGGCGATCGCGAGCACAATGACCCGGCTGACGCAGCGAACGGATATCCAGTGCTGCGCGTCGATGCGTTGCGCAAGACCTATGTTAGTTCGGGCGGGCTGTTCAAACGCAAGCGCGTGGTCGAAGCCGTCAAGGACGTGAGCTTCTCGGTCGGCGCCGGCAAGACGCTGGGTATCGTCGGCGAGTCGGGTTCAGGCAAGTCGACGATCGGCAAATGCCTGCTCAAGCTGACCGGAACCGACGGCGGTGGTATGTATTTTGATGGGCGCGACATCGCCCCGTTGAGCGAGCGCGCGTTCCGGCCCTTACGCCGCCATATCCAGATGATCTTCCAGGACCCGTTCGCCTCGCTCAATCCGCGCCATACGGTGGGGCGCATCCTCTGCGATGGCCCGCTCGCGTGTGGCGTGTCCCGGGAACAGGCACTAGCGAGAGCGCGCGAGCTGTTGCAGCTCGTCGAGCTCGATACCTCGGCATTCGACCGCTATCCGAGCCAGTTCTCCGGCGGCCAGCGCCAGCGCATCGGCATCGCGCGGGCGCTGGCGATGGAGCCGCGGCTGATCGTGGCCGACGAATCGGTATCTGCGCTCGATGTCTCCGTGCAGGCGCAGGTGCTGCGGCTGCTTCGCGCCGTGCAACAGCGCCTCGGCATCGCGCTGGTCTTCATCACCCACGATCTGCGTGTGGCGGCGCAGATTTGCGATGCGGTGCTGGTCATGCACCGGGGCAGCGTGGTCGAACAGGGTAGCCCTGCCCAGATTTTCGAGACACCCCAGCATGCCTACACGCGCCAGCTCATCGACGCGATGCCGGGGCGTGACTGGGATCCGTCACTTGCCAGGCAGACGGCCACGCAAGCCGAGGTGCAGGCAGACACGATGGCAACCATCCTATGACCATCGCCGAACCGGATTTCGCCCTCGCCACCACGCTGTTCGACCGCTTGCGCGAACAAAGTTTCGACGGCGTCGGCGTCACGCGAGACAGCTACGGCGCAGGCGAGCAGCGGGCGCACCGGCTTGTCGCCGACGCCGCCCGCGCGCTCGAACTGCAGGTGGCGACCGATGCGGCGCTCAATCTCTATCTGACATTGCCGGGCACGGATCGCGGTGCTGCAGCGGTCATGACGGGTTCGCATCTCGACTCGGTACCGCGCGGTGGTAATTTCGACGGCGCCGCCGGGGTCGTCGCCGGTCTCGCCGTGCTGGCTGGCTGGCGCAAGGCGGGCTTTGTGCCGCGTCGCGACGTCACCGTAGCCGCAATCCGCGCGGAGGAGAGCGCTTGGTTTCCGGTGTCCTATGCCGGCAGCAAGGCCGCCTTCGGACTACTGGAGCCGCAGGCGCTTGACAGCGTGCGTGCCGACACCGGGCGCAGCCTGGCCGACCATCTGCGTGAGGCCGGCGGACGGCCGGACGACGTCCGCGCGGGCCTGGCGTATCTGTGCGCCGACCGCATCGATTGTTTTGTCGAACTCCATATCGAGCAGGGACGGGTGCTGCTGGATGCGGGCGACGTCGTCGGCATCGTCACCGGCATCTGCGGCAGCCAGCGCTACCGGCATGCCCGCGTGCAGGGAGCCTATGCGCATTCCGGCGCGACGCCGCGCAGCCACCGGCAAGACGCCGTGGTCGCGACCGCGGCGCTGATCGACGCGCTGCAACAGGACTGGATCGCACTCGAGGCGCAAGGGCATGAACTCACGCTGACGTTCGGCCGCTGCATGACGGACCCGGATCAGGTCGATTTCAGCAAGGTCGCCGGCCTGGTCGAGTTCAGTATCGACATGCGTTCCCGCAGCCGCGCCACGCTCGACCTGCTGGATGCGCGGGTACACGCTGCCGCGGCAGGCATTGGCACGCAGCACCACGTGCAAGTCGATCTCGGTGCCGCGTCGTCCAGTGCCGCGGCACAGATGGATCCGTCGCTCCAGCACGCCCTGCTCTGCTCCGCGAGCCAGGGCGGCGTACGCGCGCAGGCCATGCCCAGCGGCGCCGGACATGACGCGGCACTGTTCGCCGCCCAGGGCATACCCGCTGCGATGATCTTCGTGCGCAATGCCCATGGCAGCCACAACCCCGACGAGTCGATGGACCTCGCCGACTTCGCCGTCGCCACGCGGCTGCTGGCCGGCACGTTAGCAGCGCGTGCAGGCTAGGATGCCTGCAGCACGACCGGCAGCACAACCCGCATCGCACTTCAAAACACAACCCATGCCTGATTCCCATGAAACGCCCATGCCAGTCTGCCTGATTACCCAGCCCATCCACCCGATCGGTGCGGAGCGCCTGCGCGCCGCGGGCTTCGAAGTGCGCCCGGGCCAAGCCGGTGACGAAGCCGCTCGCATCCGTGAAGTCGCCGGCGCCGACGCTGTGATCGTGCGCGAAGGTCTGACCGCCGCGATGATCGAGGCCGCACCGCGGCTCGCGGTCATCAGCAATCATGGCACTGGCACCGACAAGATCGCGGTCGCACATGCGCATGAGCTGGGCATCCCGGTGGTGTCCACGCCCGACGCCAATATCGGCGCCGTGGCCGAACACACGCTGATGCTGATGCTCGCGGTCGCGCGCCGGGCGCCGCTGGCCGACGCAGCCACGCGGCAGTCAGACTGGCGCTACCGATACGCGGCACCGATGCTCTCGCTCCATGGCAAGACCCTCGGCGTGATCGGCTTCGGCCGCACGGGGCGCCTGGTCTGCGACATGGCGCGCGCGGGGCTCGGCATGCGCGTGCTGGTGTGGTCGCCCAGCGCGCCGACGTGCGAGGTCGAAGCGCACGGCGCGACGCGGGTATCGGCGCTGCCCGAACTGCTGGCGGCCTCCGACGTTGTCTCCCTGCACCGTCCGCTGCGTGCCGACACGCGCCACACGCTCGATGCGAAGGCGCTGCGCAACATGAAGCCGCGCGCCATCGTCATCAATACATCGCGCGGCGGGCTGATCGACGAAGACGCGCTGGCCGCGGCGCTAAAGGAAGGCAGGCTCTTCGGCGCCGGACTGGACGTCTTCGCGCAGGAGCCGCTCTCCGCGGCGTCCCCGCTGGCCGGGCTCGACAACGTCGTGCTGAGCCCGCACCTTGCCGGCTCCACCGAGGAGGCGCTACATGCCACGGCACTCCAATGCGCCGAACAGATAATCGACGTGTTCGCGGGGCGGCAACCGAAACACCTTCTCGACGCGCGCGTGTGGTTGCGCAGGCGCGCTCCCGTTATCACGCCATCCAAGGAAGTCCAGTCATGAATCCCCCCGTTTGCAAGCTGACGCAGGGCACCATTCCCCTGGTAGTCTCCATTCCCCACGGCGGCGAACTGTTGCCCGACGCGTTCGCCGCGCAAATGCAAGACGTGGCGCGCGTGCGTGCCGATACCGACTGGCATCTGGGGCGTCTCTACGCGTTCGCGACAACGCTGGGCGCCTCCGTCGTGGCAGCCAACTACTCGCGCTACGTGATCGACGTGAACCGCCCCGCCAACGGCGAAAGCCTCTATCCGGGCCAGAACACCACGGCGCTTTGCCCACGCGACACATTCCTGGGCGAGCCGCTGTATCCCGATTCCGAGGCCCCGTTCTCCGCCGAGGTCGCGGACCGTATCCGCGATTACTGGGATCCGTATCACAGCACGCTGGCCGCCGAGATCGCGCGCCTGCGCCAAGTGCACGGGCACGTGCTGTTGTGGGAAGCGCACTCGATCGACAGCGTGCTGCCCCGCCTGTTCGCGGGCCGCTTGCCTGATCTGAACATCGGCACCAACAGCGGTGCCAGTTGCGCGCCGGCGCTGCGCGAGGCCGTCATCGCCGCCGCGTCGGCCAGTCCTTTCTCGTGGGTCGCCGACGATCGTTTCAGAGGCGGGCATATCACGCGGCACTACGGCCAGCCGCAGCGGGGGGTGCACGCGGTGCAACTCGAAATGGCGCAGGCCATCTACATGGATGAAGCGGCACCGTTCGGCTACCGTGAAGACCTGGCCGCGAAGCTGTGGCCAACACTGCGCGACATGGTGGGTGGCGCGCTCGCGGCAATGGCAACGCTGCGGCCCTTCGCGGCCGACGCACAGGCTTGAATCAGGCTTGACACCTCGCTCGCGCCCGACGGTCGGCGTGGATCCGCCGCCCGATGGCGCGCTTCTTGCGTCGTCACGGGCTCCTCTTGCCGTTACCGCGCTTGTGCCTTGGCGCCCCCTTGTATGTCAGCCGTTAGCAGGCCTCCCGCCATACCCCTGAACCTTCGCCAGATCGAAGTCTTCCACGCGATCATGGTCACCGGCTCGCTGAGCGAGGCCGGGCGCATGTTGTGCGTGTCACAGCCGGCAATCAGCCGGGTGCTGGCAACCGCGGAAAGCCGCCTGCGGTTCCTGCTGTTCGAACGGGTCAAGGGACGGCTGCAGCCCACGCCGGAGGCGCGCCGGCTGTTCGAGGAAGTCGAGGTTATCCTCAAGGGCGTCGCCCAGTTCAATGCGGTGGCCAGCAGCCTGGGCGAACAGAAGGAAGGCACGCTGTCGATTGTCTCTAGTCCGAGCTACAGCGAATGGCTGATGCCGCGCGCCATCCAGCGCTTCCGGCTGCGGCATCCCGCCGTCCGTGTCCACTACCGGCCCATGCCGTTCGACGCCTTGCTGCCGTTCGTGGTGCAGGGGCACGCAGACCTCTGCATTGCATCGATGGCGCCGCCGGACGGCGCGAATCTCCGGACCCGGGAAATCGGCGAGGGGCGGATCCTGTGCGCGCTGCCCAGGGGACACGCGCTAGCGGCGCTGGACGTTGTGACAACCGGCGACTTGCGCGGTCAGACCTTCATCGGCTATGGCGCAGACACCCCTTTCGGCCAGCTCTCTTCGCATTTCCTGTCGTCGGACCAGGGGCCACTCACGCCGGACATCGAGATTCGCTCGACACCCGAAGCCATGGCGCTGGTGCGCCAGGGTGTCGGGGTGGCCTTGGTGGAGTCGTTCGGATACACGCCATCCGCATCGGACGACGTCATGCTCAAGCCGATCAGCCCGGCGCTCAGTCACAAGATCTACCTGATCCATTCGCGGCAGAGCCCGATGTCGGCCCTTGCCAAAGGCTTTCTTGCCACGCTCGTGCACCTGCTGGACGCCGCACCGCGTGGGGATGCGCAGCGCCCGGCGATGTTCGCCTGAGCGGCGGTTGGCGGCGCGGTGGCGCGCATGCCACAGACCACCACCGCGCCCCATCACATATTGCCCAGGCCCCATAACAAGGGGCTATGAGGCGGCTGCGAACCGGGGCTGCTCCCAACGCATTTTTTCTTTTCAAATCAATGCGTTGGGCGTGCGAGACGGTGCCGATGGACACACCGCCGGCGCGCGGGGCGCGGCATTTCAAGGGCGGTATCGCGTCCCTATACTCGACACTACCCCATCGCACCAGAGGCTCCGCTACATGTCCAGCATCATCACCGTCGCCGCCGCCCAGCTCGGGCCCATCCAGAAGTCAGAAGGACGCGAGATCGCGGTCGCGCGGATGGTCCAACTGCTCGAACGCGCCTATCGGCGCGGCGCACAGGTCGTCGTGTTCCCCGAACTCGCGCTGACCACGTTCTTTCCACGCTGGTACCACGAGGACCTCGACGAGGCCGACCGTTGGTTCGAGGCGGCGCTGCCCTCGCCGGAGTCGGCGCCGCTGTTCGAGGCAATCCGCCGCTTTGGCCTGACGGTTTACCTGGGCTACGCCGAGATCGCTTATGAACCCGATGAAGCCGGTGTCATGCGCAAGCGCCGGTTCAACACCTCGGTGATCATCGCACCGTCGGGCGAGGTGATCCTCAAGTACCGGAAAGTCCATCTGCCCGGCCATGCAGAGTACGCGCCGGCGCGCAAGGTACAGCACCTCGAGAAGCGCTATTTCGAAGTCGGCAATCTCGGCTTTCCGGTGGTCCGGGCGCCGGTCGGCGAGGCCGAGGGCGTGAACATGGGCATGATGATCTGCAACGACCGCCGCTGGCCAGAGGCCTGGCGCGTGCTCGGGCTGCAGCAGGTCGAGCTCGTCATGCTGGGCTACAACACGCCAAGCATGAACATGGAGAATCGCGGCTTCGAGGCTCATCACCTGCGCGTGTTCCACTCCCAGCTGTCGATTCAGGCGGGCTGCTATCAGAACGCGTGTTTCGCGGTTGCCGTCGCGAAGGCCGGGACCGAGGACGGCCACGAAATGTTCGGCCATTCGATCATCGTCAATCCCCAAGGCGAAATCATGGCGCAGGCCACCAGTTGGGACGACGAGCTCATCGTGGCCGACTGCAACCTGGACCTGTGCAAACTGGGCCGGTCCACCGTCTTCAACTTCGGTTTGCATCGTCGCGTCGAGGCGTATTCGCGCATCACTGACCAGGTCGGCAGCGTGGCTCCGCCGACCTGGCCGGCGCGCTGATCCCGTTTCCTGTCTTTCTCCGACCACCCACGGGCCTTCTCCATGCAGCCAACCGAAACCCTGGATATCCATCCGGCACGACCACGACCCGCGCACGCGATCCGGCACGAGATGCTGGGTGACATGCGCGTCCCCGATTTCGCCGACGTCAAGTTCGCGGCCCTGGACATCGCGCCCCATGTCGTTCGCACTCCGTTGCTGCGTTCGCCGGCACTCGACGCCATTGCCGGCGCGCCGGTCTGGCTCAAGGGCGAGAACCTGCAGGTCACGGGCTCGTTCAAGGCACGCGGCGCCTTCCATGCCCTGCTATCGCTGCGCGGCGGCCAGCGCGCGAAAGGCGTGATCGCCTATTCCACCGGCAATCACGGACAGGCGATCGCCTGGGCCGCGCGCCAGCTCGGTGTGGCGGCGACCATCGTGATGCCGATCGATGCGCCACGCAACAAGGTCGAGCGCGCGCTGGCCCAGGGTGCGCGCGTCGTTCACTACGACCGCCTCCACGAGAGCCGCGAGGCGATCGGGATGCGGCTGCTCGGCGAAACCGGCGGCACGCTGATTCCGCCGGGCGACCATCCTGCGGTGCTTGCCGCCCAGGGCACGGTGGCCCTCGAGGCGTTGCAGGACCTGCCCGAGGCCGCGCTCGACAACCTCGGCCTGTTCGCCGCGCCCTGCGGCGGCGGCGGGTTGATGGCCGGTTGCGGCCTGGTTGTCGACGCGTTGAATCCAAGCACGCGGCTGATCGCGGCCGAGCCCGCTGGTTTCGACGACACGGTGCGCTCACTGCGCAGCGGCCTCAGGGAAATCAATGCGGCGGGCGCCACAACGCTCTGCGACGCGTTGCAGGCCACCACGCCAGCCGAACTGCCCTTCGAGATCAACAAGCGCTTTCTCGATGGCGCGGTGGCAGTCACGGATGCGCAGGTCCGCGCCGCCATTCGCTTCGCGCTCGAGGAGCTTCGGTTGCTGGTCGAGCCCGGCGGAGCCGTCGCGCTGGCGGCCTTGCTCGCCGGCGTGATCGATCTCGAAGGCCGCGACGGCGTCATCGTCCTGTCTGGCGGCAACATCGATCTGCCCTTGCTTCAAAACATGCTGCAGCCCACTGCAGCCGCCGTGCACGGTACCTGAGACAGCCGTGTCACCGGCCCTGCGCGCATTGGCGCGAGCCGGCCTTGATGCCAACTTGCCTACCACGAAAGGAACACCACCATGTCTCTCCTCCGCCATTTCGACCGGCTACTCAGACGGATGTCACTGACGGCCGCTGCCATGCTGCTCACGGCGAACGCCTTCGCAGCCTATCCCGAGCGCCCCATCACACTGATCGTCCCGTTCAATGCAGGCACGACGCCCGACATCGTCTCGCGCTTGCTGGCCGATGCGGTCGGCCATGATATCGGGCAGCAGATCGTGGTCCTCAACCGCGCGGGCGCGTCCGGCATCATCGGCACGCAGGCTGTGATCAACGCGCCGGCCGACGGCTACACCATCGGCTTCGCGAACGCCGGCACATTGGCCATCAACCAGTCCCTGTACAAGAAGCTGCCCTACGACGCTGACAAGCAACTGGCGCCCGTAGCCCTGACCGGTTTCGTGCAGAACGTGCTGGCGGTGCGCAAGGACCTCGGCGTGAAATCGGTCTCCGAACTGATCACGCTGGCCAGGAGCGCGCCGGGCAAGCTCTCGGTCGGCTCGGGCGGCAACGGCACCACGGGCCATCTGAGCGCCGAGATGTTCAAGGCGATGGCGGGTGTGTCCATTACACATATTCCATACAAGGGCGGTCCTGAAGCGGATCTGGCGCTGATGCGCGGCGAAGTGGATCTGGTCTTCGAGAACATCACGTCGATCTCGCCATATCTGAAGAACGGCAGCGTCGTGCCGCTCGCCGTCACCGGTGCACGCCGCGACAGCCGCCTGCCGAAGCTGCCGACCATGGCGGAGACGGGGTTGAAGGAGTATCAGGCGGTGGCATGGACCGGCTATGTCGCGCCCGCCGCGACCGACCCGCAGATCCTCGACTTTCTCAACAAGGCCTTCAACAAGGCGGCCAACTCGGACGCCATGAAAGCGCGGCTGGCCGACATGGCGTACGAGGTCACCACGGGGCCGCGCGGCGCGTTCTTCGATCTTGCCCGCAAGGAGCGGCCGGTCTGGGCCGCAGTGATCAAGAGTTCCGGCGCGGCAATCGACTGAGGCGCACGGAACATGGCGCAATTCGACATACTGATTCGCGGCGGCACCGTGATCGACGGCACCGGCGCACCGCGCAGGCTCGCCGACATCGGGGTCGACGGATCGCGTATCACGGCGCTGGGCGCGCTAGCGTCCGACTCCGCGGGGGTGGTGATCGATGCGCGGGACCGCATCGTCGCCCCCGGCTTCATCGACTCGCATACGCACGACGACCGCTATCTGACGCTCGATCCGCTGATGCCGGCCAAGCTCAGCCAGGGCGTTACCACGGTCGTGACCGGCAATTGCGGGATCAGCCTGGCACCCTGGCGTGCGCCCCCGGGACAGACCGTTCCGCCGCCGCTTGACCTGCTCGGCGACGACCCGGCCCTCTTTCGTTACCCCGCGTTCGGCGACTATCTCGCCGAGCTGGCGCAGCATCCMGCTGCCGTCAACGCGGCCTGCCTGGTCGGCCATACGAYGCTGCGGGCCGCGGTGATGGACCGGCTGGACCGGGCGGCGACGGACGCGGAAATCGCGGCGATGCAGGCATTGCTGCGCGGCGCCATGGAGAGCGGCGCCATCGGGCTCTCGACCGGGGCCGCCTATCCTGCCGCGATGTCCGCCACGACTGGCGAAATGGCCGCCGTGGCGGCGGTCATGCGCGGCTACGGCGGTGTCTACGCCAGCCATATCCGCGATGAGGGCGATAGGATCCACGAGGCGCTCGACGAAGCGTTCGAGGTCGGCGCGGCGGGCGGCGCGCCAGTCGTGGTCTCGCATCACAAGCTGATCGGCCCAAAAAACCACGGACGCTCGGTCGACACGCTGGAGCACATCGCTAGTGCGGCGCAGCGTCAGCCGATCGGACTCGACTGCTATCCATACAACGCTGGTTCCACAATTTTGCGAAAGGACCGGCTCGCGGTGTCGAGCCGCGTCATCGTAACGCGCTCGGTCCCGCATCCCGAGTTCGCCGGACAGGACCTCGACGTCATTGCGGCAACGATGGGCCTCTCGCCCGAGGACRCCGTCGACGCGTTGCAGCCGGCAGGCGCGATCTACTTCCTGATGGACGAGCAGGACGTGCAGCGCATCCTCGCCTATCCCGAAACCATGATCGGCTCCGACGGGTTGCCCCACGACGCCGCGCCGCATCCGCGTCTCTGGGGCACGTTTGCGCGCGTGCTGGGGCACTACTGCCGGGACGTCGGGCTTTTCCMGCTGGAGCAGGCCGTGCACAAGATGACGGGCTTGACGGCCCGCTACTTCAGGCTACCGGGGCGAGGTATATTGTCGCCCGGCAACTTCGCGGACATCACCATCTTCGATGCCGCCGGCGTGGCCGACATGGCGACTTTCGCGCTGCCAGTCGCGCGCGCGAAAGGCATCGAAACGGTGATCGTCAACGGCATCGTCGCGTGGAGCGGCGGCGAGAGCACAGCTGCCCGTGCCGGGGCGGTGATCCGCCGCAGGGATACCTACCGTGCTTAGCCCGTGCATCGGCAACAGGCATGGCGCTATCGGGAGGCGCCCTTCTACTTATTCGCTGGATACTTCAATCATGCAATCCATCTTCCACCTGGCATTCAACGTCACCAACCTCGCGACGGCGCGCGCCTTCTATGGCGACGTCCTCGGCTGCCGCGAGGGCCGCAGCACCGAGACTTGGGTCGACTTCGACTTCTTCGGGCACCAGATCTCGTTGCATCTGGGTACACCCTTCAAGACCGAACTCAGCGGGCACGTCGGCGACAAGCTGGTCCCGATGCCGCATTTCGGCATCATCCTCGGCTTGCAGGACTGGCAGGCTCTCGCCGATCGCCTCACGCACGCCGGGACTGCGTTTGTGCTCCCTCCCCAAGCGCGTTTCGCCGGCGAGCCGGGCGAGCAGTGGACCATGTTCTTCCTAGATCCATTCGGCAACCCTATCGAGATCAAGGGCTTCAGTAACAGTGAGGCGATCTACGCGCAGTGAGCGACAACGTCGCGATCCCTCGAAAAGCTAAAACTCGTCCACCTTGACCTGGCGCTTGCCCAGTTCCTGACGCACCTACGTGACAACGTGGGCCTCCCCCTCGGTGTTTAGCTCCCCCTGTGGCGCCGCGGGTGCTTGCTATGCGACCTCGAACTCGGACCCGCTTGGGCGCCATCACTCAGGCCCGCGCCCAGTCACATCGAGCTCTTGTCTCGCTCGCCAACACTGGGTGCAGATCAATCGGACGCTCTCGAGGGTCGGCCAAGATTCGCAATTATGCTCTGCAGAGCATAGTTGCGAATCTTGGCGTGACCTGTGGTAGGCTCGTCGTTCTTCATGGTGCGTACTTGAAGCGGATGTGCTCAATTACGCTGAGCTTGGCCGGTTCGGATCGAAGGTCAAGACCTGTATTGGGACCGCACCGGCCGGTTCCCCCTGCCGGCGACGCTGGCTCAGCGTAGCTTCACGCTGGCTGAACTGAACGCCTGGCTCGATGGCATCGTTTCGGTGACCGCTCGCCTGGCGCATCGCATTGCCGCGTTCTTCAGGACGTCAGGCCTCTGGCGCGGAGCCAATTCAGCCACGCTTGATCTTCGATCTCGTACGACCCTCGCGACTCTTTCCATACGATCTCGCGCTCACGAAGGGCGTCAATCGCATTTTGAACCGTCCCAGCGCTGACGCTCACATGATCCGGCACAAGGGCCTTGTACGCGGAAATGGCGCTCTCTCCGAAGGGAGAGAATTGACCATCCTTGCCAGCCATGACACGCACTACCGCCTGCTGAAGTGGCGACAATGATGTGAAGTCGTTTTCGACGTCATGCCACAAGCGCTCCTGGACGAGCGTCGCGTCATCCTTGAGCCGGGTACTGAGGTTTGGCGATTCGTTCGCCAGTGCGATCGAGCCAATCAGGTGGCGCAGCAACTCCGGGCGATGCCCGACCATCACGAAGGCTTCGTAGACGGCCTCCGGCTCAAACTGGTTGCCTGCGGCGAGCGCCCGGTTCACGCTCTTGGTAAATTCGTCGGTAAAGTTTCTATCGAGCAGCGGGAACGGCGTCACCTGGGAGCCGTAGAATGGCATGCGTGAATTCATGACCAGGTGCGCGAGTTTGTCCCGGCTTGAGCCGGTGAAGACCAGCATGAGGTCCGGGGCCTTGCCCGAAACGTTCATCGCGTCGCGCGCCGCCTTCAGGCCGAACATTGCCTCCACGCCCTTCTCCGTGGTCAGAGCATGCTGCGCTTCATCAACGATCAAGAGAACCGGTTGCTTGGCGGCCTTGCGCAGCGCCTCAAGGGTCTGCGTGAGCGTGACGCCCGCAGGCAATCCCGTGGCGGTGAGGTCTAACCCAAGGGTGCCCATGACGGTGACCTTGGTGAGGCCGACGGCCTTTGCGGCTTTGCCCACGACACCGGCGTGATCGGCAATTTTGTGCTTGATGGCGTCGGCGATCAGCTCGCCCGGGTCGTGCGCCTTGTTCGACCATAAGTCGACATACACGGTGATCCAGCCGCGCTGCTCGGCGGCTGGCGTAAGGTCCTCGCGCAGGAACGTGGATTTCCCTACCCGACGCGGCGCCGCGAGGAACAGGCCCGAGCGGGCATCCTGGATTCCCTCACCGGCCAAGGCTGCGCAGAAGCTTGCCGCCAACGCGGGGCGGCGAAAGGTGTAACGTTCGGAGGCGGCGGACGGCTCGGACATGCATCTTCCTGGTGCGATTATCAGCATTTATCCTATCTGAATAATTTATCATTTGCAAATAAATAATGATAAATGCCTGATGAGGCATATGCACTCGGGGAGCGGGGCGTCTTGGCGCCTCCCAGGAATACCCACTTACGCGGCCAGCAGATTACGAAACGCGTTTTGCCGCCGGCATAGCATAGTAATCCGCTGGCCGAGGGGCGCACCTAGCCCAGGCGCCGGATGGAAGGATGGCGCCGACGCCCAAGGCTCGGATTGCAATTTGGAGGTATTGCGCCATGGCGAACTTGCACCGTATAGCAGGAGGTAATTGGCAGTGAGGCTACACGAGGATGTCTCGGGACGGTGCCACGCCGTTGCGGGATTGACACAATCCGGTTCGCCGCGGCGGGGCGGATCGCGCGTTGCGTGACACCGCATGGCGTTGCTGAAGAGAATGTCCCGAAAATCGATCTTGGCTTTACCGAGCGGCCACTACTGGGCCACGCCCCACGCGCCCTTCCCGCTGGACGGTCCCAACGGCCATGAGGAGGTTTTTCCCGGCGCCCAATGCGGCAGCGACGGCAAATGGGTCACCTTCTATAAGGAAGGGGAAGAAGTATGGGCGTGCAATGCCGTGTATGCCGCCGCGCATTTCGACTTTGCACCGGTTCCAACCCCCCGCTCGCCGACGGACAACTGAGGGTTGGACGGTTCCCCAAGCCGTGGGGTACGTTTCGCACCCTACAAACAGTCGAGTCCATTTTTCGGCGACTGATGGTTATGTTAAATTAAAATACCCATGATTAGCCCGCTCCAGCATCAGAGGATTTTCCGTGAGGATCAATGGCTATCAATTAGATTTCGCTGTGGCATCGATTAGCTAGCCAGAAATTGGCGCAGCGCTGTCCGCTCTGCACACTACTGCCGCCAGAATTCGCATGAACCGTTTATCCCGGTTGGTGACTCTAGGGCCTCGGCCTGGCCCTTCCCCGTCTCCTGACGCGCCTCGTGGCCGGCGCTCGGCGTCCAGCCGCGTTATTCAACGGAGGCAGTCATGCTAACGCTTACGGGACGACAGGTCAGGTCCTAGGCCGCCGGCAAAGAGCAGAAGTTTGATGACGGCGAGCTCGTCAGAGCGATAGCGAACTTTTCGGCCACGTTTCATTCCGCGCCCTCTGTATCCCCATCCTTCCCGGTGCGCCGCGACTCCAGCTCTCGCCGCGTTTTGGCTAGTTCCTTAGCTAGCAGTTTTTCATCGGGCAGCACAGTCTGGTACTCGGCAGCTAGCACCTTATTGGGCAGACCTTCCAATGCATAGTGGGCCTCTGATGCACCTTTTTCGGCGCAAAGGATCAATCCCACCGGTGGGTTCTCTCCAGGCTTCATCCAGTGTTCGCGCGCATAATTAAGATACAGGTGCATCTGCCCTGCGTCGGCGTAGCTGAACTTGCCTACCTTGAGGTCGATCACCAATAGGCACTTGAGTTGACGGTGAAAGAAAAGGAGATCGACGTGAAACCAACTGTCGTCAATTCGCAGCCGACGCTGGCGTCCGATGAAGGCAAAGTCATCGCCCAGTTCAAGCAGGAAGTCAGCCAGATGTCGGATCAATGCCTCTTCGAGGTCGGATTCGGAATATTCGTCTTTTAGATCGAGAAACTCCAGGACGAATGGGTCTTTGATGGCCTCCTCGGGCGTGATCGCATCACCAGCTTCGGCCAGCTCACCTTTTTCCAGCATGCTAGCCTTGTTGCGCGACAGGGCGGTACGTTCGTAGAACTGGCTGCTGATTTGCCGATCAAGTTGCCGTACCGACCAGCCTCCATGCAAGATTTCGGTTTCATAGAAATGGCGCGCTTGCTCATTTTTAACCGACAACAGACGCACATAGGCCGACCAAGGCAAGGGAAAGGCTTTGGCAAGGGCAGGCAGGTCAACCGCATTGCACCGCAGTGACTCCGAAAGCACGGTACCCACTGAAATCGCAGACAGCGTCTGCGACTTTCGAGCGCGGGGCAATTTCGCAGACGCTGTCTGCGAAATCCGCTCAAGGGGCCACTCTTGGTAAAACGAACGCATCTGCTCCAAGTTACGCTCGGAAAATCCCCGCCCAAATCGGATAGAAGTCGGCAGACAGCCGCTTGAGCAGAGCTTGTCCATAGGCTGCTCGATCTTGCCCGCCTTGCTCGAACTCGACGATACGCCGACCGATTTCCCAGTAGGTTGCCGTCATCAGTGCATTGATACTGCGCGCGGCGACGAGACGGGCGCTCTCGAGCAAGACGACGATGTCGCCGTGGATGCCGCTGTAGGCGGGACTGGAGGATACGAGGTCGGTCATGCCTCGACCTCGTTCAGAAGCCCCTCGATTTTGCCTGCCAGGCGCATCACCTGTAATAGCCTAGACTAAATCTGACAGTGGTTGGTTATCCATGCCGCCGCACATCGGTGCGAAGGGCGTAGCCCAGAGTGCCAGTGTGCGGCGGAATCCACAAGGAGTCCGCCATGACTCAGGAACAGAA
>NZ_JBFTLX010000028.1:0-81626 GCF_056396665.1 Cupriavidus sp. 05T313
GGACCCATGTTTGAGTATCGCCTTAAGGCGATGCGAGTTTGGGTCCCGGCCGCTCTTTTTGTCTGCCGACGAGGGGGGGTCGCCCCATCCGGCGCGCCTTCTTTGCCTACTTTCTTGGCAAGACAAGAACGTAGGTCGCCGCCCCGCAGGGGTGGTGAAACTGCAGTTGCTTTTGACCTTGAAGTTAAGCAGTTGAAGCGCAGAAGTCGCAGTTTCAAACCCCGCCCCACCCCCCCCCGTCACAGATCCCAAACCCTTTTAGTGTATCCTTCAACCGATATCCACCCCGCGCTCGCCGCGCCATGAACGACCCTTACCCCAGTTCGAAGTCAGCCGACCGTCCCCGATCCCTGCTCGAACGGCTCTCGGATTTCATCTCCCCCGAGCCCGATACCCGCGCTGAATTGCTCGAGGTGCTTCAGGATGCGCATGCGCGCAACCTGATYGACGCCGACTCCCTCTCCATGATCGAGGGCGTGTTCCAGGTTTCCGAACTCACCGCGCGCGACATCATGGTGCCGCGCGGCCAGATGGACACCGTCAATATCGCCGACGCGCCGGAGAGCTTCATCCCCTTCATGCGGCAGACGGCGCACTCGCGCTTTCCTGTCTACGAAGGCAGCCGCGACAACATCATCGGCATCCTGCTGGCCAAGGACCTCTTGCGGTACTACACCGACGAGGAGTTCGACCTGCGCGAGACCCTGCGCCCGGCYGTRTTCATCCCCGAGTCCAAGCGCCTCAAYATCCTGYTGCGCGASTTCCGSATCAACCGCAACCACATCGCSATSGTSGTGGACGAGTATGGCGGCGTCGCCGGCCTGGTCACCATCGAGGACGTGCTGGAACAGATCGTGGGCGACATCGAGGACGAGTTCGACCTTGACGAGGATCATGACAAGATCGTGCAACTGCCCGATGGCGGCTGGCGCGTGCATGGCCTGACCGAGATCGAGCAGTTCAACGAAACCTTCGGCACGCACTTCTCCGATCACGACGTCGACACCGTGGGCGGCTTGCTGAGCAACCACCTTGGCCACGTGCCGCATCGCGGCGAAGTGGTGATACTGCCCCCGATGCGCTTCGAAGTCCTGCGCGCCGATGCCCGCCAGGCGCACCTGCTGCTGGTGCGCCGCGAGGCCCCGCTCAACCCGCCCGAAGTGGACGGCGCATGAAGCGCTTGCTCCAGGCATGGCCCGGCGCCGCCAGCGCCGGGCGCGACAACGCGCGCGGCGTGAGCCTGCCCCGACTGTTGCTGGCCGCCATCCTGGGCGTCGCCCATACCCAGGCCTACGCGCCCCATACCTGGTGGTGGCTGCAATTGCTGTCGCTGGCTGGGCTGGTGGCGCTGGTCGCCGATGCGCCCCGCACCCGCGGCGCGGCCGCGACCGGCTACGCCTTTGGCCTGGGCTGGTTCCTCTCCGGCGTGTGGTGGCTCTATATCAGCATGCACGTCTATGGCGAGATGCCAGCCTGGATGGCGCTGCTTGCCGTGCTGCTGCTTGCCGGCTTCATCGCGCTCTTTCCGGCGCTGGCCGCCGCGACATGGCACTGGCTGATGGCGCGCCGGACGCGCGCGGCCTCCGTGACGCTGCTGGCGCCGCTCGCCTTCGGCGCGGCCTGGGGGCTGTCCGAATGGCTGYGCGGCGTAATGTTCACCGGTTTTCCCTGGCTGTCGAGCGGCTACGCCCATACCGATGGTCCGCTGGCCGGCTTCGCGCCGCTGATCGGGGTCTACGGCATCGGCGCGCTGGCGGCAACTGTGGCTGCATTGCTGGTGGCAGCGGTGCGCGGCTTCGGCAGCGCCGGCCCGGGCGGCAAGCGCACCGGCGCGCTCGCGCTGGCGGGAGCCGTGGCGCTGCCGCTGGGCGGCGCCGCGCTGGTGCCGGTCGCCTGGACTACCCCGGCCGGCAAGCCCATTGCCGTGCGGCTGCTGCAGGGCAATGTGGCACAGGACATCAAGTTCGAACCGGCCGGCGTGCAGCGCTCCATCGAGCTATACCGCGACCTGATCACGGCCGCCCCGGCCGATCTCGTGGTCACGCCCGAGACCGCCTTCCCGGTGATCCTGCAGGACCTGCCCGTCGACATCGCCATCGCGGTGCGCGACTTCACCGTGGCCAGCGGCACCACCGTGCTGTTTGGCGCCGCCGGCGCGGATTCGCCGGTCGATTTCACCAACAGCGTCTTCGGCCTGGGTCCGCTGACCGAACGGCTGTATCGCTACAACAAGCACCACCTGGTGCCGTTCGGCGAGTTCATTCCCTTGGGTTTCCACTGGTTCGTGGACATGATGAAGATGCCGCTCGGGGACTTCCGCCGCGGCGGACTGGACCAGGCCCCGCTGCCGGTGCGCGGCATCATGGTGGCACCCAATATCTGCTACGAGGATCTGTTCGGCGAGGAAATCGCCGAGACGCTGCGCAGCCAGCCGGTGCCGGCCAATATCCTGGTCAATGTGACCAACCTGGCCTGGTTCGGCGACACCATTGCGCTGGACCAGCATCTGCAGATCTCGCGCATGCGCGCGCTGGAGATGCGCCGGCCGATGCTGCGTTCGACCAATACCGGGATGACTGCCGTGGTGACGCCGGACGGCGTGGTGGCCGCGCGCTTGCCGACCTTCACGGTCGGCACGCTCACCGCCAATGTGCAGGGCACACAGGGTTTCACCCCATATGTGCGCTGGGGAAATAGTCCGGCGCTGGCAGCCTGCCTGCTGGTGCTGGCCCTGGCGGCCTGGCGCCGCCGCCAGCAACGCTGACGGCGGCCGGGCCGCAGACAGCCCAGCAGGCGTGTCAGGCTGCCACGCCAGCCACTGCCGACAGCAAGGCGGCGGCTATCATCACTGCGATGGCGACGAGATAAGGCTTCCGAGAAAGTAGCGACATGACCGGTGTCCCCCTGATGAATTGATTCGGACGGTTTCGGCTGTTATGCACAGCTCTGCTTAATACTGTATACAAAAACACTAACGGCCAGTATCCGGCAGAGCTTTAGAGGGCTTCGGTGTTTACCCGATTCGTTGCAAAACGCCGACACCACATACCAGCCCCGCGGGCGGGATTGGATGTCGTGACTCATGCAAGGGTCGTGCCGATGGCGGGCAGCCTGAAAAAAACCGATAGAATTCAGGGTTTGGCACGATCTTCGTGAGGCGCCGTGGCAACTTTGCCGCCCGGCGCCCGCCCTTGCTTGCTTGCTGGCCTGTGTGCAGGCCCTTACTAGTCTTCGCTTATGCTGACCTTCCAACAAATGATCCTCACCCTGCAGGCCTACTGGGACCGGCAGGGCTGCGCACTCTTGCAACCCATCGATCTGGAGGTCGGCGCCGGCACCTCGCACGTGCATACCTTCCTGCGCGCGATCGGGCCGGAGCCGTGGCGCGCCGCCTATGTGCAGCCGTCGCGCCGCCCCAAGGACGGGCGCTATGGCGAGAACCCCAACCGCCTGCAGCACTATTACCAGTACCAGGTCGTGCTCAAGCCCGCGCCCGAGAACATCCTCGAGCTGTACCTCGGCTCGCTGGAAGCGCTGGGCCTGGACCTGAAGCAGAACGACATCCGCTTCGTCGAGGACGACTGGGAAAATCCCACGCTGGGCGCATGGGGCCTGGGCTGGGAAGTCTGGCTCAACGGCATGGAAGTGACGCAGTTCACCTATTTCCAGCAAGTGGGCGGCATCGACTGCAAGCCCATCACCGGCGAGATCACCTACGGCATCGAGCGCCTGGCGATGTACCTGCAGAAGGTCGAGAACATCTATGACCTGGTGTGGACCGAGTGGGAAGAAAACGGCAAGACGCGCCGCCTGACCTATGGCGACGTCTATCACCAGAACGAAGTGGAGCAATCCACCTACAACTTCGAGCAAAGCAATACCGAGATCCTGTTCCGCCACTTCGCCGAACACGAAGCGGAAGCCAAGCGCCTGATGGGCGCCGCCGAGGCGAAGCAGGACGCCGGGCAGGCCGCGCCGGCCGACGCCGCCAAACGCCTGCCGCTGCCCGCCTACGAGCAACTGCTCAAGGCCGCCCACACCTTCAACCTGCTGGACGCACGCGGCGCGATCTCGGTCACAGAGCGCGCGGCCTATATCGGCCGCATCCGCAACCTGTCGCGGCTGGTGGCCCAGGCCTACTATGACTCGCGCGAGTCGCTCGGCTTTCCGATGTGCGAACGCGAGGCCGCCGCATGACCCGCGCGGCGCGCGGCGCGCTGCGCGGATGCGCTGCCCTGGCGATGCTGGCCCTGGGAGCGTCCGGCGCCGCCCAGGCCTCGGCGCCCGTGCCGAGCCCGCAGGCGCTGTACCTGCCGGCCGACCTGTCCAATGTCTGCGAAGCCAATCCGCAGGCACTGCAGCAGGCCATCGACCGGCACTGGCACGGCGCCTTCGGCCCGAACAACTCGCTGGACCAGTGGACCCAGCTGGTGCGCACGTTCTCGTGCGACCTGTCGGGCTCCAGGGATCTGGGCTGGCACCGCGTGCCGCTGCGCGCCTATGAAAGCGCGATCCGTTACCCGCTCACGTGGACCGAGACCGAGACAGTGAACGGCCGGGTACGCCGCCAGATCAAGACGTACTACTCGGCCGCGCAGCTGCCGCCCAAGATCGATTTCTGGGTAAGCGGCCGCATCGACGAGATCCGCTACGACAAGCGCCTGCGCCGGCTCGATGCCCGCTTCTTCGCACCGCGTCCCGCCCCCGGCACCCGCGGCAGCAGCGCAAGCAGCGGCGGCAGCACGGACAGCCAGTGCGTAGCGACCACGCTGCAATTCCGCCAGCAAAACGGCCTGTGGCTGTTGTCCGGCGTAGAACCTACTATTGCACCGCGCTGCTAAGGCGCAGCGCGTGCCACAACTTGTTGGAAACGATTCATGTCGCAAACCCTGACCGATTCGAACGATACGCTGCTGATCGAGCTGTTCACCGAAGAGCTGCCGCCCAAGGCGCTGGCGCGCCTGGGCGACGCCTTCGCGCAGGGCCTGTTCGCCGGCCTGTCCGAGCGTGGCCTGCTGGATGACGGCGCCGCCGTCACCTCTTTCGCCACGCCGCGCCGGCTGGCCGCGCAAGTCACCGGCGTGCGCCGCAGCGCGCCAGACCGCGAGCAGCGCGAAAAAGTGCTGCCGCTGACGGTGGCGCTGGACGCCAACGGCGAGCCGACGGCGCCGCTGGCCAAGAAGCTGGCCGCGCTGGCCAAATCGGTGGGCGTCGAAGCGATCGACTGGCAAACCCTGGAGCGCGCCTCCGACGGCAAGGCCGACGCCTTCTTCTACCGCTACACCGCGCGCGGCGCCGAACTGGTTGCCGGCCTGCAGGCGGCACTGGACGACACCATCGCCAGGCTGCCCATCCCCAAGGTGATGAGCTACCAGCGTCCGGACGGCAGCACCGTGCATTTCGTGCGCCCCGCGCACCGTCTGGTGGCCCTTCTCGGCACCGAAGTGGTGCCGGTCAGTGCATTGGGGCTCCAGGCCGGCAGGACCACCCAGGGCCACCGCTTCCTGTCTGGCGGCGAGATCGAGATTGCCCGGGCCGGCGACTATGCCGCCGTGCTGGAATCGCAAGGCCGCGTGCTGGCCAGCTACACCGAGCGCCGTGAACGCATTCGCAACGCGCTGCTGGAGCAGGCCGGCGCCGACCAGGTCGTCATGCCCGATGCCCTGCTCGACGAAGTCAATTCGCTGGTGGAATGGCCGGTGGTCTATCCTTGCCATTTCGAGGAGGTCTTCCTCGAAGTGCCGCAGGAATGCCTGATCCTGACCATGCAGACCAACCAGAAGTACTTCGCGCTGACCGATGCCGAAGGCCACCTGCGCAACCGCTTCCTGGTGGTTTCCAACCTGGCCACGGACACGCCGGAATCCATCATCAGCGGCAATGAGCGCGTGGTGCGCCCGCGCCTGGCCGACGCCAAGTTCTTCTTCGACCAGGACCGCAAGAAGACCCTGGCCTCGCGCGTGCCGCAACTGGCCAATGTGGTCTACCACAACAAGATCGGCTCGCAGCTCGACCGCGTGCAGCGCCTGCAGCAGATCACCGGCCACATCGCCGACGCGATGGGCGCCGCCGGCATTGCCGTGGAAAAAGCGGCCGCCATGCGCGGCGCCGAACTTGCCAAGGCCGACCTGCTGACCGACATGGTCGGCGAGTTCCCGGAGCTGCRGGGCACCATGGGCACCTACTACGCGCGTCACGACGACGAAGCCGAATCCGTGGCGCTGGCCTGCTCCGAGCACTATCGCCCGCGTTTTGCCGGCGACGCCCTGCCCGCCGGCCCGGTGAGCCTGGCTGTCGCGCTGGCCGACAAATTGGAGACGCTGGTCGGCATCTGGGGCATCGGCCTGTCGCCCACCGGCGAGAAGGATCCGTTCGCACTGCGGCGCCACGCGCTCGGCATCCTGCGCATGCTGGTCGAGACGCCGCTGCCGCTGTCGATCGACGCACTGCTGGAGCTCACCCAGCAGGCCTTCGCCGGCATCGCCGCGGTCAAGCCCGCGCAAGCCGCGATCGCCGACTTCCTGTACGACCGCCTGCGCGGCTACCTGAAGGACAAGGGCTACACCACCAACGAGGTGGAAGCCGTGGTGAGCCTGCGCCCGCAGCGCCTGGACGACATCCTGGCCCGCCTGGAAGCGGTGCGCACCTTTGCCGCGCTGCCCGAAGCCGAAGCGCTGGCCGCGGCCAACAAGCGCATCACCAACATCCTGCGCAAGAACACCGACCCCATTGGCACCGTGCAGCCGGCGCTGCTGCAGGAAGCCGCCGAGAGCGCGCTGCACAAGGCGGTGGAAAGCGTGCGCCCGCAGGTGGACGCCGCCTTCGCCAACGGCGACTTCGCCACCGCGCTGCGCGACCTCGCGCAGCTGCGCGCGGCGGTCGACCAGTTCTTCACCGACGTCATGGTGATGGCCGAAGACGCGCAACTGCGTGCCAACCGGCTGGCGCTGCTGGCCTCGCTGCACGTGCTGGCCAATCGCGTGGCCGACATCTCCAAGCTGGCCGCCTGAGCGGCCGGGCACCATAACGGAAGGCCATCATGCCGCAGACACCGCCCAAGCTTGTCGTGCTCGATCGCGACGGGGTCATCAACCTCGACAGCGACCAGTTCATCAAGACGCCCGACGAATGGATCCCCATCGATGGCAGCCTGGAAGCGATCGCCGCGCTCAATCAGGCCGGCTATCGCGTGGTGATCGCCAGCAACCAGTCCGGCATCGGCCGCGGCCTGTTCGAGATGAGCGCGCTCAACGCCATGCACGAGAAAATGCACAAGGCGCTGGCCAATCTCGGCGGACGCGTCGACGCGGTCTTCTTCTGCCCGCATACGGCGGCGGACGGCTGCGATTGCCGCAAGCCCAAGGCCGGGATGCTTGAGCAGCTGGCCGAACGCTTTGGCGTAGAGCTCAAGGGCGTGCCGCTGGTAGGCGACTCGCTGCGCGATCTCGAGGCGGGGCTGGCGGTGGGTTGCGCCCCGCACCTGGTGCTGACCGGCAAAGGCGCCAAGACCGAGAAAAAGGGCGGCCTGCCGCCCGGCACGCTGATCCACGACGACCTGCGCGCTTTCGCGCGCTGGCTGCTCACCGGCGATGGCGCTCCGCGCCAGGCCGGTTCCTGAACCCAATTCCCGCACCGATGATTTTCCTCCGCTCCTTGCTGTTCGCGTTGTTCCTTCTGGTAGTGACGCCGCCGTATGCCTGCGCGTGCTTCATTGTCTTTCCCTTCATGAATGCCGACCGCCGCTACCGCTTCGTGCGCGGCTGGCCGCGGATGGTCACCGCCGCGGCCGCCGTGATTTGCGGCATTCGCTACCGCTACGAAGGCCGCGAGCATTTCGACGGCATGCTCGACAAGCCGGTCGTGGTGCTGTCCAAGCACCAGTCGGCGTGGGAGACGGTCGCTTACCTGGCCACGCTGCCCAAGCCGATGTGCTTCGTGTTCAAGCGCGAACTGCTGATGGTGCCCTTCTTCGGCTGGGCGCTGGGCATGCTCAAGATGGTGCATATCAACCGCAAGGAAGGCACGCGCGCCTTCGCCTCCGCCGTGCGGCAGGGCAAGGAGCGGCTGTCTGAAGGCGCCTGGATCATCATGTTCCCGGAGGGTACGCGCACGCCATCCGGCCTGGAGAAGACCCGCTACAAGAGCGGCGGCGCCCGCCTCGCGGTGGAAACGGGCGCGTGGGTGATTCCGATGGCCGTCAACTCCGGGCGGCTGTGGCCGCGCAACTCGTTCCTGAAATATCCCGGGATGATCACGGTCTCTGTCGGCGCGCCGATTTCCTCGGCCAACAAGACCGCGGACCAGGTCAACCAAGAGGTTGAGGCGTGGATCGAACGAGATATGCGTAGAATCGATGGCGAGAGCTACCGGAGCAAAACGCCCGCATGAAATTGCTGCGCCCGTCCCCCGATGCCCCCGGCTCCCAGATGGAGCTGCCGCTGTCAGACGCCCTGGCCGGCGCCGACATGGCACCGGGCATGGCACCGGGGGTTACGCCTGCGCAACCGGTCCCGCCCGCCTCGCAACCTTGGCCACAGCCGCAGCCCAATGCGCGGCTGCTGCTGGTGGGCGAACGCGGCGTGCACTACACGCTCAAGCGCTCGTCGCGCCGTACCATCGGTTTCACCGTGGACGACCGCGGCCTGTCCATCACGGCGCCGCGTTGGGTGACGCTGGCCGACATCGAGTCCGCCATCTTCGAAAAACAGCGCTGGATCTTCAACAAGCTGGGGGAATGGCAGCATCGCGAAGCCCGGCGCGTGCTGCCCACCGTGCAATGGCGCGAAGGCGCGAGCCTGCCCTTTCTGGGCAAGCCCATCACGCTGAAACTCGAATCGCCCACCGGCGTACTGGTGTTCGACGCCGACAGCCGCATTCTTCATCTTGCGCTGCCTGTGCATGCCGATGAGCAGCAGATCAAGGATCGCGTGCAAGGGTGGCTTCAGCACCAGGCCAAGCGGCTGCTGGCGCAGCGGCTCGATATCTACGCCGACAAGCTCGGCGTGCGGCACAGCGCGTTTGCGCTGACATCGGCCGCGACGCGCTGGGGCAGCTGCACCGCCGACGGCAAGATCCGGATGAACTGGCGGCTGATGCATTTTCCCTTGTCGATGATCGACTACGTGGCCGCGCATGAGCTGGCACATCTCAAGGAGATGAACCATAGCCCCAGGTTCTGGGATACGGTGGCATCGATCTTTCCGGAATTCCGGGATGCCCGGGCGCAATTGAGGGCGCATCCGCCGGAATTGCTGCCGACGTTCTGAGCCCGGCCTCCTGGCCTGGCACTCCGCCAGGCGCGTGGCAAGGTGCCGGCCGCAACCCTGCAATGCGAGTATCAGACCCTTGATTTCAAACGGAAAAATGGCGATCAGCGCCAGCGGCATACCCGCCTTGCGCATCCCGTTTAGAATATCCGCCCCATTCAAGAAAAATCATATCTCTCCCAAAATGCGACTCCTCCATACCATGCTCCGCGTCGGCGACCTGCAACGCTCGATCGACTTCTACACCCGCATCCTCGGCATGCAACTGCTGCGCGAAAGCGACAACACCGAATACAAGTACCGCCTCGCCTTCGTCGGCTACGGCCCGGAATCCGAAACGGCCGTGCTTGAGCTGACCTATAACTACGGCGTCGACAAGTATGAAATGGGCACCGCCTACGGCCATATCGCGCTGGAGACCGACAACGCGGCGGCCACCTGCGAGCGCATCCGCGCCGCCGGCGGCAATGTCGTGCGCGAGGCCGGCCCGGTCAAGGGCGGCACCACCGTGATCGCCTTCGTCGAAGACCCGGACGGCTACAAGATCGAACTGATCGAGCGCAATTCCACGCGCGACGCCAGCCGCCCCTGAAGTGAGCGCCCAACCGCTCACCCGGCGCCCGCTCGACGGCATGGCCATCACCCTGATGGTCGTGCTCTGCCTGGCATGGGGGCTGCAGCAAGTGGTGATCAAAGTGACAGCGCCGTCGATGGGCGCGGTGCTCCAGGCTGGCGTGCGCTCAGCGGTGGCGGCCTTGCTGGTGTTCGGCTTCGCTGCCTGGCGCCGCACGCCGCTGTGGCAGCGCGATGGCACGCTGGGCGCGGGGTTGCTGGCCGGCCTGTTGTTCGGCGCAGAGTTCTTCTGCATCTTCGTTGGCCTTGGCCACACCAGCGCTTCGCGCATGGCGGTGTTCCTCTATACCGCGCCGATCTTCACCGCGCTCGGGCTGCACATGACCGTCGCCGGGGAACGGCTGCGGCGCGGGCAGTGGGTTGGCGTGGGGCTGGCCTTCTGCGGCATGGCGCTGGCTTTTGCCGATGGCATCGCCGCACCTGCCGCGCATGGCGGCAGCACGCTGCTGGGCGATGCGCTGGGCATCCTTGCCGGATTCCTGTGGGCAGCCACCACGGTGGTGGTACGTGCCAGCCGGCTGGCATCGGCGCCGGCCAGCAAGACGCTGCTCTATCAACTGGCCGTGTCGGCGGTGATGCTGCTGGCCATGGCGCTTGCCGCCGGCCAGCACCTGCATGCGCGGGTTGACGGCCTGGTGCTGGCGAGCCTGTTCTACCAGTCGGTGCTGATAGCCTTTGCCAGCTACCTGGCGTGGTTCTGGTTGCTGCGCCAATATCTGGCTTCGCGCTTATCGGTGTTTTCGTTCCTGACGCCGCTGTTCGGTGTGGCATTCGGCGTGGTGCTGATGCACGATGCCGTGGGCATGCGGTTTGCCGTGGCGGCGGTGCTGGTGCTGGCCGGCATCGTGCTGGTCAACCGGCGGGCCTGAGCGAACGCACCCGGCTTACCGCGCAATAGACGCAAAAGATGCAAAAGAGCCGGCATGCGCCGGCTCTTTTGCTACGCCCGCGCGGATGCGCCGGGGTTAGAAGCTGAACATGCCGAGCGCCTCGCGCACTTCGTCCAGCGTCGCCTGGGTAACGACGCGGGCCTGCTCCGTGCCCTGCTTCAGGATATCGAACACGTGCTGCGGATCCTTTGCCAGTGCCTCGCGGCGCTCGCGGATCGGCGCCAGCAGTGCCTGCAGCACGCCCTCCAGCCGGCGCTTGAGCACCATATCGCCCAGTCCGCCGCGCCGATAGTGTTCCTTCAGTTCGGCCACTTCATCGACCGCCTCGTCGAACGCATCGAGGTAGGTGAACACCATATTGCCCTCGACCTGCCCCGGATCCGACACCTTGAGGTGGTTGGGATCGGTGTACATGCGCATGACCGCTTCCTTGATCTGCTCAGGCGTGGCCGCGAGCGGGATCGCATTGCCTTGCGACTTGCTCATCTTGGCCTTGCCGTCGACGCCGGGCAGGCGGCCGAAGCGCGGGATCAGCGCGGCGGCTTCGGGCAGGACCTCGCGGCCAACCTGGTGGTTGATGCGGCGCACGATCTCGTTGGTCTGCTCGATCAGCGGCGCCTGGTCCTCGCCCACCGGCACCACCTGGGCCTTGAAGCCGGTGATGTCGGCCGCTTGCGAGGCCGGGTAGCACAGGAAGCCAGCGGGAATATCGCGTCCGAAGCCGCGTGCCTGGATCTCTTCCTTGATGGTGGGATTGCGCTCCAGCCGGGCCACCGTGACGAAGTTCAGGTACATCAGGGTGAGTTCGGCCAGCGCCGGCAGGTGCGACTGCACCGTGATGGTGGTCTTGGCCGGGTCGATGCCGACCGCCAGGTAGTCGAGCGCCACCTCCAGCACGTTGCGCCGCACCTTTTCCGGATCGTGCGCGTTGTCGGTCATGGCCTGGGTGTCGGCCAGCAGCAGATATTGCTTGTGGGTGTCCTGCAGTGCCACGCGGCTCTTGAGCGAGCCAACGTAGTGGCCAAGGTGAAGCTGGCCGGTGGGGCGGTCGCCGGTGAGGATGACCTTGCGCTGGGGCGCCTGCGTTTCGCTAGTCATGGCATTTCCTTCGGTAAGAGAAGCGCCGCGGGCACCGGTCGGCGGGGGCACAGGCCTGCCGACCGGGCTGCGGCGGCTAGAGTCGGGATCGGGGGATGACGACGTGCCGCTGCCTTCAGCAGCGCCACCAATGGGGCATGGGCGCGCGCATCATCAGGGCGTGGCCTCGAGTTGCCGTGCCAGCCCAACGTATTCGGCGACGGGAACTTCCTCCGCGCGCCGGGCCAGGTCGAAGCCAAGCGCGTCGAAATCGACCTGGTCGCGCAGCATCGACAGCGTATTGCGCAGGACCTTGCGCCGCTGGGAGAAAGCCGCGGCCACCACATCGCCCAGCACCGTCAGGTTGCAGGCGGGATAAGGCGAGCGCAACAGGCCGTCGGCTTGCCGCGGCCAGGGAATCATGCGCACCACGGCGGAGTCGACCTTGGGCGGCGGATTGAACGACGCCGGCGGCACGTCGAGCACATGCTCCATGTGATAGCGCACCTGGAGCATGATCGACAGCCGCCCGAAAGCCTTGCTGCCGGGCTCGGCCACCATGCGCTCGACCACTTCCTTTTGCAGCATGAAATGCTGGTCGCGCACCTGGTCGGCGAACTCGGCCAGATGGAACAGCAGCGGGCTGGAGATGTTGTACGGCAGGTTGCCGACGATACGCAGCGGCCTGCCGGCTTCGCACAGCTTGCCGAAATCGAAGGCCAGCGCATCGCCCGCGTGGATCACCAGGCGATCGCCGTAGCGGCGCCGCAGGCGCTCCACCAGGTCGCGGTCGAGCTCGACCACCTGCATCTGCGGCAGGCGCTCCAGCAGCGGCTGGGTCAGCGCGCCGAGACCGGGGCCGATCTCGACCAGGACATCGCCATGCTGCGGGTCGATGGCACTGACGATGCCATGGATGATGCCGTCATCGACCAGGAAGTTCTGTCCGAATCGTTTGCGGGCCACATGGCCCTGGTGTACGTTGGAACGCATAGTTGGGTCTCGCTCGGGCGTCAGCGTGTTGCCGCCAGCGGCGCGGCGCGCGGCCGGCCGTTGGCGTGGCCGGCCATGGCGATGGCGCTGCGGATCGCCTCGATCATGCTGCCGTGCTCGGCCCGGCCGCTCGCGGCCAGGTCGAGCGCAGTGCCATGGTCGACCGATGTGCGGATAAAAGGCAAGCCCAGCGTGATATTCACGCCGTGGCCGAAGGTACCGTACTTGAGCGGCGCCAGGCCCTGGTCGTGGTACATCGCCAGCACGCAGTCGGCCCCGTCGAGGTGGCGGGGCTGGAACAGCGTGTCGGCGGGGTATGGGCCGCGTGCGTCGATGCCCGCGTCGACGGCGTGGGCCAGCGCGGGGATGATCACGTCGATCTCCTCATGGCCCATGTGGCCGCTTTCCCCGGCGTGGGGGTTCAGGCCTGTCACCAGGATGCGCGGGCGGACAATGCCGAAATGGCGGCGCAGGTCGGCGTCGACGATGGTCAGCGTCTCCACCAGCATGGCCACCGTCAGCGCATCGGGCACCGCGCGCAATGGCAGGTGGGTGGTGGCCAGCGCCACCCGCAGCATGGCGTTGGCATGCGCGGGCTGCGGGCCGGCCAGCATCATCACCACGCGCGGCACGCCGGCGCGTTCGGCAAGGTATTCCGTGTGGCCGGTGAAGGGCACGCCGCCATCGTTGATGGTGCTCTTCTGCACCGGCGCGGTCACCATGCCGGCATAGCGCGGCGTGCCGTGCGCGCCACCGGTGCAGCCGTCAATCGCGGCATCGAGCAAGGCCAGCACGTAGGCCCCGTTGCGCGCATCGAGCCGGCCGGCTTCGCACGGCACGTCCAGTGCGATGTCTTCGCTCACCACGCTGCCGTCCGCCAGCCTGTGCGCCCAGGCGTGCGCCGCGCCCAGCGCCGCGGCACGCGCGGCCAGCAGGCGCGCGTCGCCCAGCACGTGAAAGCGCACTTGCGGATGCTCGCCCGCAAGTTGCAGCAAGGCACCCACGGTGATGTCGGGACCGATGCCGGCGGGTTCCCCGGTGGTGATGGCTAGCGCGAGCGGCTCTGACATGGCGGCGATGTCTTCTGTTTGGCGTGTTTAGCGCTGGCGGTTGACGCGGTATTCCACGTAGGCGGCCTGGCGCAACTGGCGCTGCCAGTCTTCATAGGCCGCGCGCAGCTTCTGCTCGCGTACCTCGGCACGGGCGAAATCACGCTGCTTCTCCGGCGAAACTTCGGTCTCGCGGCGATTGACCACCAGGATCAGGTGGACACCAAACTGGCTGACCACGGGTTCAGACACTTCGCCCGGGCGCAGCCGGTTCATGGCCTGCTCGAATTCCGGCACCAGCTCGCCCGGCGATACCCAGCCGAGATCGCCACCGTTCGACGCCGATCCGTCCTGGGAGAATCGCTTGGCCGCTTCGCCAAAGTCTCCGCCGTGGGTAATGCGGTCCCGCACCGTGACCAGCTGGCGGCGCGCTTCGGCCTCCGGCATGTTGGGGCCGGTGCGGATCAGGATATGGCGTACCTGGGTCTGGGTAATCTTGTCGGCGGCGGCCGGGCTCGACGACGCCGCCGGCGCGTTGCGCTTGGCCAGCAGCTTGAGCACGTGGAAGCCGTTGGCGCTCTCGATCACTTGCGGCGCCACGCCACCGACCTGCAGGTCAAGCACGGCATTGGCGAACAGCGCCGGCAGCCGGCCGATCTCGCGGAAGCCAAGCGAGCCGCCCTTGGCGGCCTCGGGCGCATCGGATGCCTGCGCCAGCTCGGCGAAATCCGCGCCACCCTGGGCCTGCTTGAGCAGCCCTTCGGCCTTGGCGCGCAAGGCCGCCTTCTGCGCCTCCGAGGCATCGTCCGGCACGCGCACCAGGATCTGGGCCACGTTGTATTCGGTGGGGCCAGTGGCAGCAGCGGCAGTGCCCGGTGCACCATTCGCCGCGAGATAGTTGTCGATCTCGCCGTCGTAGACCTGGATCTTGGAATCCACCTCGCGCTCGCGCAGGCGGATCACCTGCACCTGCTTGCGCAACTCATCCCGGTACTTGGTCCAGGTCATCCCGGTGCGCTCGACCTGGCTGCGCAGGTCGGTCACGTTCATTTTATTCTGCTGCGCCACGGACTCGATGGCGCGGTCGACTTCCTGGTCCGTCACCTTGATGCCGGCTTCCTGCGCGGCCTGCGTCTGCACGCGCTCCATCACCAGGCGCTCCAGCACCTCGCCCAGCAGGTCGGCACGCGCCGGCACCGGCCGGTTGGCCTGGCGCAACTGCGATTCGATATCGTCGGCGCGGTCCAGCAGTTCACGCCGGGTAATCACACTGCTGTTGACGATCGCCACCACCTCGTCCACCAGTTGCGAGCGCTGGGCGCTCGTGCCGGGCTGCGATACGCCCAGGCGCGGCTGGCTGGGCGAAGCAGCGGCGCTGCCACCGGCCTGGGGCATGAAAATGCCGGTGGCCTTCTGCCCGGGAGCCTTCAGCTGCGCCGCGGCGGGCAGCGCGAAAGCAGCCAGCAGCGCGCTCAGCAAAAGGCTTTGCCAGCCGGTCAGGCGGGACGACAAGGAGGAGATCGCGGTGAATTCTTGACGTTTCATCATGGTCCGTCATTCATAGTGGTCGAGCTGGGATGGGATCACAGGCCTGGCGACGACGGGCTCATAACCCGGCACGTTCAGCCGCAGCACATCCAGCGGATTGGAGCCAATCTTGGACAACCCGCGGAACTCCACCTGGAAGAAGATGCGCCCGGTGTAGCCCTGCGTGGTGTTGCGGAAGCGCTGGTAGACGACACGTCCCACCCAGCAATCCGCCGCGTATTCGAAGCCGGCCAGCGCATCGACCAGCTGGCTCGCGTTCAGGTCGAACGCTACCCGGCCAATGCCATAGGTGCGCTGGGTCACTGGCCACTGGCTCGAAATCTCGAACTGGTCAATGGCGGTATTGTCCGTCACCGAGGTCGGGCGGCGGTAGCGATAGCCGATATTCAGCGTCTTGCGCACCTCGGGCCGCCACGAGAAGGCGATATTCGAATAGATCACACGGTCGCTCGAGGGGTTGTACTGCAGCCCGGCATCGAGGTAGTAACCCTTGAACATCTGGATCGTGGTGGCGGCCAGCAGATCGGAATAACCAGTCTGGCCGGCAGGGTCGGTGCCGTTGAGCTGCACGCGCTGGCCGGTCAGGTCATAGCGCTGGGCGATGGTGCCGCGGAAGCGCTCGATCCCGCTGCTGGCTTCGATCAGGCGCGTGGTCACGCCCGCCGTCACCTTGTTGTTATCGGCGATGCGGTCATAACCGGTGAACGGGTTCTCGCTGAAAATCTGACCATAGCCAAAGTCGGACTGTACCGTATCGAACAGCGGGAACTGGCTCTGGTCGCGAAATGGCGTGTAGACATAGAACAGGCGTGGCTCAAGCGTCTGCACGTAGTTGACGCCAAACAGCCGGCTCACGCTCGGCGCGTCGCGCTCGAAGGTCATGCCCGAGTCCAGGCTCACGGTCGGCAATGTCCGGGTCAGCGTATTCGGCGCACCGGGCGTGTTGGTGGACGGCTCCATCTGGTACTGGGTGGCACTGAACGTCACCTTGGGCGTGACGAACCAGCCCGGCCGGAGGATCGGGTAGCTGATCGAGGGCTGGAAATAGACCCGCTCGCCCTGGGGCTGCTGCGTGCCGCTTGTACTCAGCGGAATGCGAAAGCGCGTGTAATCGGTATCCACCTGCACATCGAAACCGCCCAGGTCGTAGCGAATGTACTTCGCATTGAGCTGCGGCACGCGTTCGTACGAGGGCTGGCTCGGCGCCAGCGTCTGGAACTTCTGCACCCGCGCCAATACAGTCAGATCCTGCCAGTTGTAACTGACTCCGCCTTCCTGCGTGTACTGGCGCAGCGTTGCCTGCGTTACCGAGCGGGTCAGGTCGTCGGGGTACTGGTCGTCCGATACCTTGTTCAGGTTGACGTACGCGTTCAGGCCCTTGGCGATGTTCTGGTAGTGCTGGACCGAGTATGCCCAGCGGTTGGTCTTGGTCTTCTGGTCGTCCGGCAGGAATTCGCCGCGGATGCGTCCCGAATAACCCTCGCCGATATAGCGGTAATCGGAGCCCAGCTGCACCCCGCGGGAAGTCAACACACGCGGGAATATTGTCAGGTCGCGGTTGGGCGCGATATTGAAGTAGTACGGAACCGTGAGGTCCGCGCCGGACTTGGAGCCATATCCGAACAGCGGCGGAAGCACGCCGCTGCGGCGCTCGCTGTTCAAGGGGAAACTGAACACCGGCGCCCCCATGATCGGCACGTCGAAGAAGCGCAGCACGCCGCCGTAGGCGGTGCCGACCTGGCGGTCGCTGTCGATATCCAGCTCGCGGGCACTGAAATACCAGTCCGCATTGTCGGGCGAACAGGTCGTATAGGTGGCGCGTTTGATCGTGCTGAGGTTCTTGTCGATGAAATCGATGCGCTCGGCCTTGCCCGAGCCGCCGGTTTCCTGGAAATAGTAGTCCGGCGACAGCATGTAGCCTTCGTTGGCCTCCACCTTCAGCCGGGCTTCCGGCCCGACCGCGAGCGAGCCGTCGCGCGAAATACGGGCGTTGCCGTGGACGAAAGCCTCGTCGCTGTCCTGGTCGTAAGTGAGCTTGTCGCCCTTGACCACGCCGCCCGCGCGGCGCAGCTCCGCGTTGCCTTCGAGTTCCACGCCGCGCTGGTTATAGCCGGTCATGCGGTCGCCCGAGGCAAAGGTGGGCGGATTGTCGTCCGGCTCGGCGGGCCTGGTCTTGGCGTTGCCCGGTTCGGCCAGGCGTGGCACCAGCTCGCCGGGTACCGGCGGGGTCTCGGGCACCTGTTCGGCGGCGGGCTCGGCCACCGGCAGGTCGGGGATGGCGGAACTCACGGCCTGCGCGTGAACGCCCACCGACCAGCCGGCCATGGCCAACACGAGCGGGCGCAATGCGCTTCCGGGGCGTCGCGCCAATGTCTTGCTTGCCTTCTGGTTCGGTGATCGTCGTTGTTCGGTCATGCGAGCGGGTCATGAGTCAGAGCGGCGGCGGCGGCACAGCAGCCGCCAGCCGCCGCCGGAGCAGGCTGTCGGGCCATGGACGGCCCGCCTGGGAGCCGCCCCGGGGCCCGGGTCTGGTCGGGTATTATACGGGGCATCCTATTCTCCCTTTCCGGCATGGCAGCTCATCCACTCGACCCGCGTCTCGACCAGCTCAAAGTCTGGGTGTCCGGACTCGGTCCATCCTGGCCCGTCAACCCCGATTCCTGCACCCCGGCATCCGCCGATGCCAGCTTCCGGCGTTACTTCCGTGCCACCACCAGCCACCCGGAATATCCCACCGTCATCGTGATGGATGCGCCGCCCGCGCAGGAGGACTGCCGCCCCTTCATCCATGTGGCGGAATTGTTCGGCGCAGCCGGCGTGACCGTGCCCAGGGTACTGGCGCAGGATCTAGAGCAAGGATTCCTGCTGCTGAGCGACCTCGGAAACACCACTTACCTGTCCCGCCTGGACGCTGGCAGCGCGCGCCAGTTGTATGACGATGCATCCGCTTCGCTGGTGAAAATCCAGCTCGCGACCCGGCCCGGCGCCCTGCCCGCCTACGACCGCGCGCTGCTGCAGCGCGAACTCGACCTGTTCCCGCAGTGGTATGTAGCACGGCACCTCGGCGTCACGCTGACGCCCGACCAGGAAGCCGGCCTGGCCGAAGTGATGCAGACGCTCCTGGCCAACAACCTGGCGCAGCCGCAGGTTTATGTCCACCGCGACTATCACTCGCGCAACCTGATGGTGCTGGACGGCGGGGCCAACCCCGGCATCCTGGATTTCCAGGACGCGGTGATCGGCCCCATCACCTACGACGCGGTCTCGCTGTGGCGCGATGCCTACATCGAATGGGACGAGCAGGAGCAGCTCGACTGGCTGATCCGCTACTGGGAACGCGCGCGCAAGGCCGGGCTGCCGGTGGCCGCCGATTTTGGCGAGTTCTACCGGGATTTCGAGTGGATGGGCCTGCAGCGCCACCTCAAGATACTCGGCATTTTTGCCCGCCTGTACCACCGCGACGGCAAGGACGGCTACCTGGCCAACCTGCCGCTGGTGCTGAAGTACGCCCGCCAGGTGGCCGGCCGCTACATCGAACTGCGCAAGCTGGTACGCCTGTTCGACGCGCTCGACGGCGTCGAGCGACCTGTCGGCTATACGTTCTGATATCCCGCAGTGACGCATGTGACGCTCATCACGCCCGGTAGCGAACCTCCGCCGCCCCTCACCCGCCGGGGCGAATGGTGGGCGGGCGTGCGCGCGCTGGCGCCCATGCTGCTCGGCGTGGCGCCGTTCGGCCTGATTTATGGCGTGCTGGCAGTCAACGCCGGCATGCCCGCATGGCTGGCCTGCGCCATGAGCGCGATCGTATTCGGCGGCGCCTCGCAGATGATCCTGACGCAGTTGTGGGCGGCGGGCACGCCGGCCGTGCTGATCGCCGTGACCGTGGCCATGGTCAACCTGCGTCATGCGTTGTACTCGGCCACCCTGGCTCCCGCGCTGGCGCACTTGCCGGGCCGCTGGAAGGCGCTGATCGCCTACCTGCTGACCGACGAGGCTTTCGCCGCCATGACGCGGCGCCTGTCCGACGACGACGCGCACAAGCGCTACCGCCACTGGTTCTTCTTTGGCGCGGGTTTCGCGCTGTGGGCCAGCTGGCAGGTCTCGACGCTGGCGGGCGTGCTGGTCGGCGCCCAGGTTCCGCGCGACTGGCCGCTCGATTTCTTCCTGCCGCTCACCTTTATCGCCATCATCGTGCCGGGCATCAAGCACCGCTCCCACGCCGCCGCGGCGCTGGTGGCGACGGCGCTGGCCGTGGCCTGTTTCGGCATGCCGCACAAACTTGGCCTGATGGTGGCGGCACTCGGAGGCATTGCCGCCGGCATGCTGCTGCTGGGCAAGGGCCGCGGGCAGCCCAAGCCGGCCTCCACGGAGCCCGCCGCGTGAGCGAGATGACCTTGTTGCTGGTGTTCATCGGCGCCGGCCTCGCCACTTTCCTGATCCGCCTGTCGTTCATCGCCGTGGAAGGCCGGGTGCGGCTGCCGTCGTGGTTCCGCACCGCGCTGCAGTTCGTGCCGGCCGCCATGCTGTCCGCGCTGATTGCGCCCGACCTGCTGATGCGCGGCGGCCAGGTCGATATCGGCCCCGGCAACGCGCGCCTGGTGGCCGGCCTGGTGGCCATCGTCATTGCAGCGAAAACACGCAGCATCGGCTGGACCATCGCCGGCGGCATGGCCACCCTGATCGCGATGACGTACCTGCTGAACCACGCGCTGAAATAAGCGCCGGAGACCGTGCATTGAAAGCCATGATTTTTGCAGCCGGGCGCGGTGAGCGCATGCGCCCGCTCACCGATACCTGCCCCAAGCCGCTGCTGGCGGTCGGCGGCAAGCCGCTGATCGCCTGGAAGATCGAGGCGCTGGCGCGTGCCGGCTTCAAGGACATCGTGATCAATCACGCCTGGCTTGGCGGGCAGATCGAACAAGCGCTCGGCGACGGCAGCCGGTTCGGCGTGCGCCTGGCGTACTCGGCCGAGTCCAGCGCGCTGGAAACCGCCGGCGGCATTGCCCAGGCGCTGCCGCTGCTGTCGGCCGCGCCCGCGCGCGGGGAGATCTTCCTGGCCGTATCCGGCGACATCTTCACCGACTTCGACTTCCGCGCCCTGCTGCCCCGCGCGCTTGCCATGGCCGGCGCGCCCGAGCCACGCATGCACCTGGTGATGGTGCCCAATCCGCCGTTCCATCCGGACGGCGATTTCGCGCTGGGTGCGGATGGCGTGCTGTTGCCCGCGCCAACGCCGGCAGCTCCGGCCCTGACCTTCGGCAATATAGGCCTGTACGACACCAGGCTGTTCATCGCCATCGAGCCGGGGCAGAAAGTTGCCATGACGCCCTATTACCGCGCGGCGGTGGCCGCCGGCCTGGCCAGCGGGGAGCGCTTCGATGGCATCTGGGAAAACGTCGGCACGCCGGCCCAGCTGGCGGCCCTGGATGCCCAGGTACAAGCCCGGCGCGGCGCGGCCGCCGCGCCCCTGCACTGAGCGGCCTGCCAGGCCAAGTACCGCCGCCGGCAATCCGGCGGCGGTAGAATCTGCCCTATTCCCCATCCACGTGGCCCCACACATGTCCGCACCCGACTCCGCCCTCCTTCTCGCCTGTCGCGACCGGCGCGCCCGCGTGCTGCAGCAACTGCGCGCCGCCGGCGGCGGCGTGGCGATCCTGCCCACCGCGCCGGAAGCCATGCGCAACCGCGACAGCGACTACCCCTATCGCCACGACAGCTATTTCTATTACCTGACCGGCTTCACCGAGCCCGAGGCGGTGCTGGTGATGGTGGCACAGGCATCCGGCGCCGAGCGCAGCATCCTGTTCTGCCGCCCCAAGCACGAGGAGCGCGAGATCTGGGACGGCTTCCGCTATGGCCCGGAAGGCGCGCAGGCCGCCTTCGGCTTCGACGAAGCCCATTCGGTCGAGGAGATCGATGCGCTGCTGCCGCCGCTGCTGGCCAACCACGCTGTGGTGGCTTACCCGCTGGCCTCCAACACCCGCACCGACATGCAGGTACGCCGCTGGCTGGAAACGGTACGCATGCAAGGACGCGCCGGCGTAACGGCGCCGTCGGCGGCATTCGACATCCGCACCATCCTCGACGAGATGCGCCTGTTCAAGGACGCTGGCGAGATAGCCACCATGCGCCGCGCCGCCGAGATCTCGGCACAGGCCCATGTGCGCGCCATGCGCACGTCGCGCCAGGGGCTGCGCGAGTACCACCTGGAAGCCGAGTTGTTGTATGAGTTCCGCCGCCATGGCGCGCAGAGCGTCGCCTACAACTCGATCGTCGCCGCCGGACCCAATGCCTGCGTGCTGCACTACCGCGCCGGCCCTGCGGAACTGCGCGACGGCGAACTGTGCCTGATCGACGCGGGCTGCGAGCTCGATGGCTACGCCTCCGACATCACCCGCACCTTCCCCGTCTCCGGCCGCTTCTCGCCGGCCCAGCGCGAGCTGTACGACMTGGTGGTGGCCGCGCAGGAAGCCGCCATTGCCGAGACCCGCGCCGGCGTGCCCTACAACGTGCCGCACGACGCCGCCACGCGCGTGCTGGCGCAGGGCATGCTCGATACCGGCCTGCTCGACCGCGACCGCTGCGGCAGCATCGACGATGTGCTGGCCAACGGCAGCTACCGCCAGTTCTACATGCACCGCACTGGCCACTGGCTCGGCATGGACGTGCATGACGTGGGCGAGTACCGCGTGCCCGGCGCCGCGCCGGCAGAGGGCGAGCGCCCCTGGCGTCCGCTGGAGCCCGGCATGGTGCTGACGGTGGAGCCCGGCATTTACGTGCGCCCGGCACCGGATGTGCCGGAGCGCTTCTGGCATATCGGCATCCGCATCGAGGACGATGCCGTGGTGACCCATGGCGCCTGCGAGCTGATGACGCGCGGCGCCCCGGTCAAGGCTGACGAAATTGAAGCGCTGATGCGCGACGCGGGAGGTGCACGATGATTGGCTGGCTACGCAAGGTACTTCCGGTAGGCAATCGCGTGGAAACCAGCCGCGCGCCCTCCTACGATCCCGCGCAACCGTTCGTGGTCAATCTCTACGATGACCGCGTGGTGGTGCATCGCCCCGACGGCCAGCGCGAAGAGCTTGAGTGGGACGCGATCGAACGCGTGGTGGTGCGGGTCTCGAACCGTGAACCGTGGGCTGGCCCCGCCTGGCTGATCCTGGTCGGCGACCCGGCCGCCGACGGCACGCCCCGGGGCTGCGTGGTGCCGCTCAACGCGGTCAATCACGCGGCGCTGGTGGAACGCCTGCAGGCCTTCCCCGGTTTCAGCCAGCAGAAGCTGGACAACGCCTTGCGCGATGCCGCGGCGGGCAAGCACCGCACGGATGCCAACTGCTGGAAGCGGGGCGCGCAGGCCGTGGAGGCCAGCTCGGACAACGTGGGCAACGACAGTCACCCGGCCGCCCAACCTGACGACAGTGCGCATGAGTCCGGCAAGCACTGAACGCGCCCCCGGCGCGGCCTTCCCGGATATCGCCATCGTCGGCGCAGGGCCGGTAGGCCTCGCGCTGGCATGCCTGCTGCTGCGCAGGAGCCCGTGGCGCCTGACGCTGATCGACGCCGCCACCCCGGCGCGCGCGGCGCGCGACCCGCGTGCCATTGCGCTGTCCTACGGCAGCCGCCAGTTGCTGGAGCAGATCGGCGCCTGGCCCCGGGCGGTCACGCCGATCGAGCATATCCACGTGTCGCAACGCGGGCGCTTTGGCCACGTCAAGCTGCACCGCGACGACTACGATGTTCCCGCGCTCGGTTACGTGGTGCGCTACGGCGATCTGTGCGAATCACTTGAGCGCGCGCTGGGCCAGGCGATCCATGCCGCCCCCGGCACCGACGGCGAGCGCCTGGCGCGAGCCTACGACACGCGCATCGATCGCCTGGAGCAGCGCGCCCCGCAAGCCGGCGCGGACCGCATTGCAGACGAAAGCGTCGGGCTGGTACACCTGAGCGGCCATACGCATGACCGCCAGCCGGTCGTCTTTAACGCGCGCCTGGCTGTGCAAGCCGAAGGCGGGCTGTTCCATCAGCAGTCCACCCGCGGCGTCCAGGGTCAAAAATACCGGCGCGACTATGGCCAGACCGCGATCGTTGCCCATGTGGCGTGCTCGCGCCCGCAGCCGGGCTGGGCCTGGGAACGCTTCACCGAGGAAGGGCCACTGGCCCTGCTGCCACACGAGGAGCACGGCACGCCCGGCTACGCCCTGGTCTGGTGCTGTCCGCCGGAGCGGGCGGCGCACCGCCTGGCATTGCCCGAAGCCGAGTTCCTCGCCGAGCTGGAGCAAGCCTTCGGCCCGCGCATGGGCCGCTTCACCGGCATCGGCAAGCGGCACGCCTTCCCGCTCGGACTGAATGCCGCACCAGTCACCGTGCAGGGCCGCATCGTCGCGGTCGGCAATGCGGCGCAGACACTCCATCCCGTCGCCGGCCAGGGCCTCAACCTGGGCCTGCGCGACGCATTTGCCCTGGCTGGCGCCCTGCGCACCGGCTGCGGACCGCAGGCCTTGCTGGCGTTTGCGGCGCAACAAAAGCGGGATCGCGCCATCACCATCGGCGTAACCGACCTGCTGCCCCGCGTGTTCGGCGTCTCCTACCCGCTCGCCGCCCACGCGCGCGGCGCGTCGCTGGCGGCGCTTGCCTGCCTGGGCCCGCTCAAGGACGCGCTGGCGCGCCAGATGATGTACGGCACGCGCCGCTAGCGGCGGCGCCGGCACCCTCGCCTGCCACCCGGACCGGAGCAATATTTGCTCAAATCTTGAGCAACCCGGGCCGTTTGGCGGTAAAATCCTGCCCTCGCACATGCCCACTGAATGACGCCGAGCAACGTTTCGGCAGGGTATGCCATTTTCATTTTTGTCTCGTTGCGGGCCGCCTGGCGGCCCTCGCCAGTCTTATATCGTGCAAATCGGACCGCACCAACTCCGCAACAACCTGTTCGTCGCGCCCATGGCCGGTGTGACGGACCGGCCCTTCCGCCAGCTGTGCAAGCAGCTCGGCGCGGGCTATGCGGTGTCCGAGATGGTCGCCTCCAACGCACAGCTGTGGAAGAGCGAGAAGACCATGCGCCGCGCCAACCACACCGGCGAAGTCGAGCCGATCTCGGTCCAGATCGCGGGTGCGGAGCCCGCCATGATGGCCGAGGCGGCGCGCTATAACGTGGATCGCGGCGCGCAGATCATCGACATTAACATGGGCTGCCCGGCGAAGAAGGTGTGCAATGTCGCCGCCGGCTCGGCGCTGCTGCAGAACGAGCCGCTGGTGGTTCGCATCGTCGAGGCGGTGGTCGCCGCGGTTGGCGACCGCGTGCCCGTCACGCTCAAGATCCGCACCGGCTGGGACCGCCAGAACCGCAATGCGCTGCGCGTGGCCCGCATGGTCGAGGATGCCGGCATCAGCATGCTCACCGTGCACGGCCGCACGCGCGCCGATCTGTACAAGGGGGAAGCCGAGTACGAGACCATTGCCGCGGTCAAGGCAGCGGTCTCGATTCCCGTGGTCGCCAATGGCGATGTCACCTCGCCGCAAAAAGCCAAGCATGTGCTCGCCGTGACGGGCGCCGATGCCATCATGATCGGCCGCGCGGCGCAGGGCCGGCCCTGGCTGTTCCGCGAGATCGAGCACTACCTCGCCACCGGCGAGCTGCTGCCGCAGCCGGAAGTCGCCGAAATCCGCGCCATCATGAACGCGCATCTGGAAGATCACTACGACTTCTACGGCGAGTTCACCGGCGTGCGCACCGCGCGCAAGCACATTGCCTGGTACACGCGCGGCCTGGCCGGCGCCAACCTGTTCCGCCACCGCATGAACACGCTGGACAGCACCACGGCCCAGCTGGCCGCGGTCAACGCCTTCTTCGACGAGCAGGCGCAGCTGTCCGAGCGCCTGGTCTACGTGGAGGAGGGCGCGGACGACGCCGACGAAGAGAAACGCAACGAGTCGAACAACAACAATAACGGGGAGTTGCTTGCCGCATGAGCCGCAACGCTATCGACCAGTGCATCCGGGACAGCCTGGGTGCCTACTTTCGCGACCTGGACGGCGAAGAGCCGTCGAATATGTACAACATGGTGCTCGAAGCCGTGGAACGGCCGCTGCTTGAAGCAGTGATGGCGCGCGCCGAGCGCAACCAGTCGCTCGCTGCCGCCTACCTGGGCATCAATCGCAATACGCTGCGCAAGAAGTTGCAGCAGCACGGTTTACTTTGAAGTGTTCCCCACAGCCATGATCAAGCAAGCCCTCCTCTCCGTATCCGACAAGACCGGCATCGTCGAATTTGCCCGCGAGCTCAACACGCTCGGCGTCACGCTGCTCTCCACCGGCGGCACCGCCAAGCTGCTCGCCGAAGCCGGCCTGCCGGTCACGGAAGTGGCCGACTACACCGGTTTCCCCGAAATGCTCGACGGCCGCGTCAAGACCCTGCACCCGAAGGTGCATGGCGGCATCCTGGCCCGCCGCGACCTGCCCGAGCACATGGCCGCGCTGGCCGAGCACAACATCCCCACCATCGACCTGCTGGTGGTCAACCTGTACCCGTTCCAGCAGACCGTGGCCAAGGATGACTGCACGCTGCCGGACGCCATCGAGAACATCGACATCGGCGGCCCCACCATGCTGCGCTCSGCTGCCAAGAACCACCGCGACGTCACCGTCGTGGTGGACCCGGCCGACTACGCGCCGGTGCTGGCCGAAATGCGCGCCAACGCCAACAGCGTCGGCTACGAGACCAATTTCCGCCTGGCCACCAAGGTGTTCGCCCACACCGCGCAGTATGACGGTGCAATCACCAACTACCTGACCAGCCTCGGCGCGGACAAGTCGCACCAGACTCGCAGCGCCTACCCGCAGACGCTCAACCTGGCCTTCGAAAAGGTGCAGGAAATGCGCTACGGCGAGAACCCGCACCAGTCGGCCGCGTTCTACCGCGACCTGAAGGCACCCGAAGGCGCGCTGGCCAACTACAAGCAGCTGCAGGGCAAGGAACTGTCCTACAACAACATCGCCGACGCCGACGCCGCGTGGGAATGCGTCAAGTCCTTCAGCCCCGCCAACGGCGCCGCCTGCGTGATCATCAAGCACGCCAACCCGTGCGGCGTGGCGGTAGGCGCCAACGCGCTGGAAGCCTATGAAAAGGCTTTCAAGACCGACTCGACCTCGGCCTTCGGCGGCATCATCGCCTTCAATGCCGAACTCGACGAAGCCGCCGCGCAGATCGTGGCCAAGCAATTCGTCGAAGTGCTGATCGCCCCGTCCTTCACCGCCGGCGCGCGCGCGGTGTTCACCGCCAAGCAGAACGTGCGCCTGCTGGAAATCCCGCTGGGCGCGGGCCTCAACCCGTTTGACTTCAAGCGCGTCGGCGGCGGCCTGCTGGTGCAGAGCCCGGACGCCCGGAACGTGCAACAGGACGAACTGCGCGTGGTGACCAAGCGCCAGCCGACCCCGAAGGAAATGGCCGACCTGATGTTTGCATGGCGCGTGGCCAAGTTCGTCAAGTCGAACGCCATCGTGTTCTGTGGCGGCGGGATGACGCTGGGCGTTGGCGCCGGCCAGATGAGCCGGGTCGATTCGGCACGGATCGCCAGCATCAAGGCACAGAATGCAGGGCTGACGCTGACGGGTTCGGCGGTGGCTTCGGATGCGTTCTTCCCGTTCCGCGACGGCCTGGATGTGGTGGTGGACGCAGGTGCCACCTGCGTGATCCAGCCGGGCGGCTCCATGCGCGATGACGAAGTGATCGCCGCCGCGGACGAGCGCGGCGTGGCGATGGTGCTGACCGGCGTCCGCCACTTCCGGCATTGAGGTCCGGGCCTGGTCCGGGCGATTGTCACGGGCTGGGCAAACAACCCATCGTGGCATAGCAAGCGCCCGCCCTCTCCCGCAAGCGGGAGAGGGYGCCAACCAGCACAAAGAAACAGCGATATCGCCCGATCAAAATTCGGTGTAGCCGTGTGGAGCGCCCCAGGGGCGGGCCACACCAGCCCGCGATGCGAAGCGAGCCGTCAAGGTGTACCAGGCCGTATGGGGCGCCTTCTTTGCCTACTTTCTTGGCAAGACAAGAAAGTAGGTCGCCGCCCCGCAGGGGTGGTGAAACTGCTTTTGACTTTAAGCCTTTGACTTTGAAGTCAAGCAGTTGCCTTTAGCTACACCCCCCAAAAATCCCCAAAAGCAAACTCAGCGCTACAATCCCCCAATCACGCAATCACCCTCATTAGCCGAGCAACAAACCCCATGCGTATCCTCGGCATCGACCCCGGYCTCCGCACCACCGGCTTCGGCGTGCTGGAAAAGCACGGCAACAAGCTAACCTACATCGCCTCCGGCACCATCAAGAGCGACGGCGACAGCGGCTTGCCTGCAAGGCTGAAGACCCTCTTCGACGGCATCAGCGAAGTCACCCGCACCTACGCCCCCGATTGCGCAGCGATCGAGAAGGTGTTCGTCAACGTCAACCCGCAATCCACCCTCCTGCTGGGCCAGGCTCGCGGCGCGGCAATCTGCGGCCTGGTGAGTTACGGCCTGCCGGTGTTCGAGTACACCGCCCTCCAGTTGAAAGTGGCAGTCGTCGGCTACGGCCGCGCCAACAAGGAGCAGGTGCAGGAGATGGTGATGCGCCTGCTGAGCTTGACGGGCCGGCCCAGCTCCGACGCCGCCGATGCGCTTGGCATGGCCATCTGCCATGCCAATGGCAGCAACACGCTCGACGCGCTGACCGGGCTGGCTCCGGACCTGATACGCAAAGGCATGCGCGTACGGCGCGGCCGCCTGATCGGCTAGTCCCGGCCGGCACCGGCAAGTCTCTTACAATCGAGCGGTTCCCTGTCAAAGGATGCCGCATGCCCCGCTCGTTCCGCGCCTTGAGTTCGTCCCGATCCCTCCGCGTGCCCGCACTGTTGTCCGCGCTTGCCGCCGCGATCCTCTCCGGCTGCGCGGCGCCGCCTGTTGCCACCACGCCCGCAACTCCGGCCCCGAGCCCGGCGCCTGCCGCACCCAAGGCCCTGGTGATCGGACACCGCGGCGCCAGTGCGCTGCGCCCGGAACACACGCTGGCTTCCTACGAGCGCGCCATCGAGGACGGCGCCGATGTAGTCGAGCCTGACCTGGTAATGACCCGCGACGGCGTGCTGGTGGCCCGCCACGAGAACGAGATCGGCACCACGACCAACGTAGCCGAGTTGCCGCAGTTCGCCAGCCGCAAGCGCATCAAGGTGATCGACGGCGAGCGCCTGGATGGCTGGTTCACCGAAGACTTCACGCTGGCCGAACTGAAGACGCTGCGCGCGCGCGAGCGCATTCCGCAGTTGCGCAAGGCCAATACCCAGTACAACGACAAGTACGAAATCCCCACCTTCGACGAAATCATCGAAATGGTGGCCAGGGCTTCGCAGCGCAGCGGACGGGTGATCGGGCTCTATCCGGAAACCAAGCACCCGAGCTATTTCCGCGGCATCGGCCTGCCGCTGGAAGAAAAGCTGGTGGCCACGCTGCGGGCACACGCATACACGCGCAGCGCGCCGGTGTTCGTGCAGTCGTTCGAGACTGGCAACCTGCGCGATCTGCACCAGCGCCTGGGCAACAGCATGCCCAACGTGAAGCTCGTGCAATTGATGGGCGGCGCCAGGAACCGCCCGGCCGACTGGCGCCTGGCCGGCGATACGCGCACGTTCGCCGACATGATGACGCCGGTCGGGCTGCGCGAGGTGGCCAGCTACGCCAACGGCATCGGCCCGGAGAAATCCAGCGTGGTGCCGCGCGACGCCAGCGGCAACCTCGGCACGCCGACCGCGCTGGTGCGCAGCGCGCACGCCGCCGGGCTGCTGGTCCATCCCTATACCTTCCGCCCGGAGAACAGCTTCCTGCCGCGCAACCTGCGCACCGGCGGCGACGATGCCACGCGCAGTCCCGCCGGCATGGTGCGCGAGGTACAGGCCTTCCTCGCCGCCGGTATCGACGGCTTCTTCACTGATGATCCGGCGCTGGGCCGGCAAGCGGTGGACACACCGGGACGCTAGCCCGGAGCAAACCGGGAAAGCGGCGCGCGGATCGCCGGCGCGCCGCACGCTGGGCTACACTGGCGGGCTTCGCGATGGCGAGACGCTTCGGGCGCCGCTGCTGTCGCACTTCACTGATTCCAGGCGCGCGCGCCGCAATTCGCAGCAGACACCACACCATGATCGGACGCATCGCCGGCACACTCATCGAGAAGAATCCCCCGCATCTGCTGGTCGATTGCCACGGCGTCGGCTATGAGATCGACGTGCCGATGAGTACGTTCTACAACCTGCCCGCCGTCGGCCAGCCCGTCACCCTGCTGACGCAGCAGATCGTGCGCGAGGACGCGCACCTGCTGTACGGATTCGGCAGCGCCACCGAGCGCAACACCTTCCGCGAACTGATCAAGATCACCGGCATCGGCGCGCGCATGGCGCTGGCGGTGCTCTCGGGGATGTCGGTCAGCGAGCTGGCGCAGGCGATCACGCTGCAGGAAGCCGGACGCCTGACGCGGGTGCCGGGTATCGGCAAGAAGACCGCCGAGCGCCTGCTGCTCGAACTCAAGGGCAAGCTCGGCGCCGAGCTTGGCCACGCGCCCGGCAGCACGCCGGTGCACGACAACGCCGTCGACATCCTCAACGCGCTGCTGGCGCTCGGTTATTCGGAGAAAGAGGCGGCGCTGGCCATCAAGCAGGTGCCGGCGGGCACCGGCGTGTCTGACGGCATCAAGCTGGCGCTGAAATCCCTGTCCAAGGGCTGACCGGGCCGGATCGAGGGCAAGCCGGAGGGGCCTCCAGGATTGAGTCTGCGCTGGCTGCGCCGGGCCCGTGCGGCCGGCGCCGTGCCCGGAAGGGCTACAATCCAACCACTTTGCCCGCACCAGAAACATGATCGAAACCGACAAGCTAGCCACCGACCGGAGCGCCGATCGCGTGATCGCCCCTACCGCCGTCTCCCCCAACGAGGAGGCGTTCGAGCGGGCGCTGCGTCCCAAGCTGCTCGACGAATACGTCGGCCAGGAGAAAGTGCGCGGCCAGCTGGACATTTTCATGCATGCCGCGCGCAACCGCCGCGAAGCGCTCGACCATGTCCTGTTGTTCGGGCCGCCGGGACTGGGCAAGACGACACTGGCGCACATCATTGCCCGTGAGATGGGCGTCAACCTGCGCCAGACCTCCGGCCCGGTGCTGGAGCGCCCCGGCGACCTGGCCGCATTGCTGACCAACCTGGAAGCCAACGACGTCCTGTTCRTSGACGAGATCCAYCGCCTSTCGCCGGTGGTCGAGGAARTSCTGTACCCGGCSMTGGARGACTWCCAGATCGACATCATGATCGGCGARGGCCCGGCCGCGCGCTCGRTCAAGCTCGAYCTGCMGCCSTTCACSCTGRTCGGCGCCACCACCCGCGCCGGCATGCTGACCAACCCGCTGCGCGACCGCTTCGGCATCGTCGCGCGGCTGGAGTTCTACACCGCCGAGGAACTGGGCCGCATCGTCACGCGCTCCGCGCAATTGCTGGGGGCCCGCATCGACCCGATGGGCGCGCTGGAAATCGCGCGCCGCGCGCGCGGCACGCCACGGATCGCCAACCGCCTGCTGCGCCGCGTGCGCGACTATGCGGAGGTCAAGGGAGACGGAAACATCACACGCACCATCGCCGACGCCGCCCTCGCCATGCTCGACGTGGACGCAGTCGGCTTCGACCTGATGGATCGCAAGCTGCTGGAAGCGATCCTGCTCAAATTCAGCGGCGGCCCGGTAGGCGTCGACAACCTTGYCGCCGCCATCGGCGAGGAGCGAGACACCATCGAGGACGTGCTTGAACCCTTCCTGATCCAGCAGGGCTACCTGCAGCGCACGCCACGAGGCCGCATGGCCACTGCCGCCGCCTACCGCCACTTCGGCCTGGCCGCGCCCGGCGAGAGCGTCGAAAGCGGCGAGCTGCCGCCGGCGTAAGCCGGAAAGAGCAACCGCTTGCAACAACGTGCGCACGCAAGGGGGGATCCTGACGTTGAGGCCAGGCGGTTGTAGCCCGGTCTCCCCGTAGCCCTCGCGACCGCTTCCCGCACTCGGGCCGCCACAGGCGACGCATAGGATTCCTCCCAACGCTCCCCGCATTAAATACTTTCGAGCCCCGCAGACAATTCTTTTGTCGTGCATTGCTGGCGGCTGCCTCCTTGTCCACAATGACTTAGCCCCGACCGCCGAAACACGGCGACGTCAGACGCCAGACGGCCGGCTAACTTTTCCCAGACAGGAGAGAGCACATGAATCGACGCCAGTTTGTTACCCGGATGGCGGGCTCGGGCCTGGTCGTGGCCACSGCCTTTGCCGCGGGCTGCACCACCACGGGCACCAATTCGCCAACCGATGCCGCGGCAAAGAGGCAAGAGATCGACGCGGGCGCCGATGGCGCAATCAACCGGCTGTTTTCGACGGTCGATGGCTCGCGCGAACTGGCCAATCGCGCGCAGGGGATCCTGATCTTCCCGCGCGTGCTGTCGGCAGGCCTGGGGATCGGCGGCGAATATGGCGAAGGCGTGCTGCGCTCCAAGGGAGCGTCGGTGGGCTATTACCGCACCACCTCGGGCATGATCGGCCTGACGGCAGGCGGCCAGTCCAAGGCCGTGGTGCTGATGTTCATGACGCCCGAGGCCTACAACAAGTTCGTCAACAGCAGCGGCTGGACGGTCGGCGCCGATGCCAGCGTGGCGCTCGCCAAGGTCGGAGCCAATGGCAAGCTCGATACCATCACCGGCCAGCAGCCGGTGATCGGCTTCGTGCAGACCAATGCAGGCCTGATGTTCGACATCTCGCTGGATGGCTCCAAGATCGGCAAGCTGAACATCTAGCCCCGGGGCCATTTCGGTCAGCCTTGGCCTCCGGGCCAGGGCTGCGTTCGCCTGCGTCACAGGCACGGTGTTTGCGTGGCTGGCATAATCGCGGCAAGGCCGCCCCCGGAACACCCCGATGACCACATCCACAGCCACGCCCGGCCACACCGGGCGCGTCTACCGTTACTACGACCTCGTGATGGTGGCGTTCGTCACGGTCCTGCTTTGCTCCAATCTTATCGGCGCGGCCAAGGCGGCCCAGGTCACGCTGCCGTGGATCGGCCCGGTGACCTTCGGCGCGGGCGTGCTGTTCTTCCCGATTTCCTATATTTTTGGCGACGTGCTGACCGAGGTGTACGGCTACGGGCGCGACCGCCGCGTGGTCTGGGCCGGCTTCGCCGMCCTGGCGTTCGCCACCTTCATGAGCCTGGTGGTGCTGAAGATGCCGGTGGCGCCCTTCATGGGCGACTACCAGAAGAGCCTGGAAGATGTCTTCGGCAATACCTGGCGCATCGCGCTGGGCTCGCTGATCGCGTTCTGCTGCGGCAGCTTCGCCAACAGCTACGTGCTGGCCAAGATGAAGCTGTGGACCGAAGGCCGCTGGCTGTGGACGCGCACCATCGGCTCCACGCTGGCCGGTGAACTGGTCGATTCCTCGCTGTTCTACGTGATCGCCTTCTACGGCATATGGCCGCTGGAAAAGGTGATCCAGGTGGCCATCGCCCAATACATCCTCAAGACCGGCTGGGAAGTGGTGATGACGCCGGTCACCTACAAGGTGGTGCGATTCCTCAAGCAGGCCGAACGCGAAGACTACTACGACCGCAACACCAATTTCACGCCCTTCCGCCTGCGCGTCTGACGGGCAGCGGCCAGCGGGGCTAAGGGACCCGGCGGTCGACTTCGTCCAGGGTCAGCGCTTCGAGGTGGTCCACGTCGGCCCATTGCATGACCGTCAGCCGCACGCTGTCGCAGCGCAGGCGGTTGATGCTGGCGTTGAGCAGTTCATGTCGCCGCGGCGCTTCCAGCGTCATGTCGTTGGCCTCGCGGTACAGGCAGTCCAGCACACCGCCGTGCGCCACCAGGGCGATGCGCTCGCCGGGATGGCGGCGCCCCAGCGCCAGCGCGGCTTCCACCGCGCGCTCATGGAAGGCCAGCAAGGACTCCCCGCCATCGGGCGCATAGTCCGGGATGCGCGCCTGCCACCTGGCGAAATCCTCGGGCAATTGTTCGGCCACTTCCGCGTAGGTCATGCCTTCGAGCGCACCGTAGCAGCGTTCGCGCAGACGGGGATCCGGCTGCACTGCGAGGCCGAGCGCCCCGGCCAGCGGCTCCGCCGTCTGCATTGCGCGCGACAGGTCGCTGGCGTAGACCGCGTCGATGGGCTCTGCCGCCAGCGCCCGGGCCAGCGCATCTGCCTGTGCCACGCCAGTGGCGTTGAGCGGGATGTCGAGCTGCCCTTGCAGGCGCCGCTCGCGGTTCCAGGCGGTCTCACCGTGACGAATCAGGATCAGGTGGGTGAAGGCCAGCGAATGCGGCCCGGGCAATTGCGACATGCCGTTTCCTTTACGCGACGCYACGCGGTCTCGTGGCGGCCCTGGCAGACAGTACCTTCGCACCGCCTGCCGGTAGCTTACTGTGCCGGGTGGCCGGCGAGCTTCGGATTGAGGGTATAGGTGCCCGTGATCGCTGCCTGCGCCAGTACGTGGCCCTGGATCGCTTCGCGCACCTGCGCCCCCGTGAAGGTGCCATCCAGCGGCAGGCGGTCGAGGTCAAGCGCGTAGACGGTGAACACGTAGTGGTGCACCAGGGTGTCGTTCCACGGGGGGCAGGGGCCGTCGTAGCCGTAGTAATCGCCCTTCATGTCCGGGTCGCCGGCGAACCAGCCGGTGTAGTCGTTCACGCCGTGGCGCAGGCCGCCCGCGGCGGCGGTGCCGCCGGTTGCCTCGGGGCCCGGCTTGCCGCGAGCGATCACGCCATCGCTGTGGCTGCCGGCCGAAATCGTGCGCAGGCCGGGCGGAATATCCACCAGCACCCAGTGGAAGAAGTCCACGCGCGGCAGCGAGGCGGGCACTTCGCGGCCTTCCTGGTTGACGTCATCGCCACGGCTGGGCACGTCGCGGTCATGGCAGATCACCACAAAGGAGCGCGTCTCGGCCGGGGCCTCGTCCCAGTGCAGGTCGGGATTGCGGTTGCTCGACAGTGTCACGTGCGTGGCGGGATCGATCGCACAGAAGGCGAATTCGACGGGAATGGGCCCGTTGTCGGCAAAAGCCTTGCTACAGAGTTTCATGTGTCTCTCCTTGCTGGTAGGCGCCGCGCGCAGCGCGGCGTGCGGGATCAGGCCGTGGCCGGTCCCGGCGGTGAGGTAAGGCGGTAGCTGAGTTGTAGCAGGCCGTCGTCGAAAGCGCGATGCGCCTCCAGGCGCCAGTCCGAACGCCCGCTGCCGGTGAACAGGGCAATGCCCTGCCCCAGCACGACGGGATGGACGAACAGTTCCATCGCATCGACCAGGCCGGCGGCCAGGCAAGCCTGCGCCACCTGCGCGCCGCCGAGCAGCCAGATGTGCCCGTCGCGGTCCTTGTGCTCATGCTTGAAGCGGGCCAGCCATTGCTGCACCGGCTCGGCCTCCTGTTCGATCCGCCAGGGTCCGCCTTCGGGCCGCGCTAGCGGTTCGGCGCTGCTGCTGAACACGTGGAAGGGGCGGTCGCCATAGGACCACGGCCCAAAGCCGAGGCTCTGCTCGTAGGTGACACGGCCCGACACGATACGGTCGACGCTGGCGAGGAAGGGCTCGAAGCCGTAGTCGCCGGCGGTAAACAGCCAGTCCACCCCGCCGTCGGGCGAGGCAATCATGCCGTCGAGGCTGGTGGCAATGAAAAGGGTAACGGTCTGGGTCATCGGCGATCCTGTGGGCGCGGCGGCTACGGCATCAGCGCGCGGCGGCGGGCGGTACCCGCAGCCAGAACGTGACGGGCCCGTCATTGACCAGGCTGACTTGCATCATGGCGCCGAACTCGCCGGTCTGCACCTCGCCATGCGCAGCGCGCGCCCTGGCCACGAAATGGTTGTACAGGCGTTCGCCGTCCGCCGGCGCCGCGGCCGGGGTGAAGCTTGGCCGCGTGCCGCTGTTGGTATCGGCGGCCAGCGTGAACTGCGACACCACCAGCAGGCCGCCGCGCGTACCGCGGCCATCGATGTCCTGCACCGGCAGGTTCATCTTACCGTCGGTGTCGGAGAATATGCGGTAGGCCAGCAACTTGGCGAGCAGGCGCTCGGCCTGCGCCTCGGTATCGCCGCGCTCGGCGCACACCAGCGCCAGCAGCCCGGCGCCGATCTCGCCGGTGGTCCGTCCGCCGACGGTGACGCGGGCCTGTGCGACCCGCTGGATCAGCGCGATCATGCGCGGTTCCCGGCCGGGCTCAAGCCAGCGTCACGCGCGCGAAACGGCGCTTGCCCACCTGTACGACATAGGTGCCGGCAGCCACCTTCAAACCCTTGTCGCTGACGATGGCGCCGTCGATCTTGACGCCGCCCTGCTCGATATTGCGGTTGGCTTCCGAGGTGGACGGCACCAGGTTGGCCTGCTTGAGCAACTGGGCGATACCCAGCGGTGCGCCGATCAGGCTGACCGCGGGGATATCGTCGGGCACGCCGCCGCGCGCGCGGTGGTTGAAATCTTCCAGCGCGCGGTCTGCATCGGCGGCGCTGTGGAAGCGCGTGACGATCTCCTGCGCGAGCATCACCTTGCAGTCGCGCGGGTTGCGGCCCAGGGAAATCTCCTGCTTCATCAGGTCGATCTCGCTCATGGGCCGGAACGACAGCAGCTCGAAGTACTTCCACATCAGGTCGTCAGAGATGCTCATCAGCTTGCCGAACATCTCGCCCGGCGCTTCGGCCACGCCGATGTAGTTGCCCTTGGACTTGGACATCTTCTCCACGCCGTCCAGGCCCACCAGCAGCGGCATGGTCAGGATGCACTGCTGCTCCTGGCCGTATTCCTTCTGCAGTTCGCGCCCGACCAGCAGGTTGAACTTCTGGTCGGTGCCGCCAAGCTCCAGGTCGGCCTTGAGCGCGACGGAATCGTAGCCCTGCATGAGCGGATAAAGGAACTCATGCACCGAAATGGGAATCCCAGTGCGGAACCGTTTGGTGAAGTCGTCGCGCTCCATCATCCGCGCCACGGTGTACTTGGCGGCCAGCTGGATCATGCCGCGCGCGCCCAGCGGGTCGCACCACTCGCTGTTGTAGCGGATCTCCGTCCTGGCCGGATCGAGCACCAGGCTGRCCTGGCTGTAGTAGGTCTGGGCATTCGCCTCGATCTGCTCGCGGGTCAGCGGCGGACGGGTGGCGTTGCGCCCGGAAGGATCGCCGATGGTGGAGGTGAAGTCGCCGATCAGGAAAATCACCTGGTGGCCCAGGTCTTGCAACTGACGCAGCTTGTTGAGCACCACCGTGTGGCCGATATGGATATCGGGCGCGGTCGGGTCCAGGCCCAGCTTGATGCGCAGCGGCACACCGGTGGCCTCGCTGCGCGCGAGCTTCGCCAGCCATTCGGATTCGACCAGCAGTTCGTCGCAACCGCGTTTGGACACCTCCAGCGCGTGCATCACGGAGGGCGTGAGGGGGTAGGAGGTGGCAGCGCCGGAGGAAACTTCAGTCATGACGTAAGTCTTTGAAAAACATGAAAATTCAGACGGGGCTCAAAAACGGCTTGCGGCCGGTTTTGGTATAATCCGCGCTTCTTGTGCTGACGGGAACAATCCCGTGGGCCAACCGCCATTCTAGGCGGCAAACCAATATGGCAGGCGCCGCACCTCGGGGGAGGAAGGCAGACGAGGCAAAAAATCGTCGCGGCAGCGCAGCCCGAACCAAAGAGTGAATTTTACGTGATGTGGTCCAGACTCCGCGAAGTTTTCGCGCGTGAGCTGGTGGTTCTAGTCGATCCGACCAATGCCCTGCACGCCCGAAGGCGCAAGCAGTTGACGGCAGCGGTTGGCACGGTGTTCACGCTGGGCATGGCCGCCGCCATGGGCGTGGCCCCCCGTAACGCTTACGACGACCCCCAGGCTCCACGTGTACGGGAGGCCATCCGGCTGCCGGATTTGCGCGCCCAGCTAGAACAGCTTACCGAAACCGACGCCACCTTTGTGCGCGAGGAGCGCATGCAGCGCGGCGATACCATTGCCAGCCTGCTCAAGCGGCTCGGCGTGGACGACCCCGATGCGCAGGCCTTTATCCGCCGCAACACCACGGCGCGCGGCCTGTTCGAGCTCAACCCCGGCCAGACCGTGCAGGCCGAGGTCGACGAGAACAACCTGCTGATGTCGCTGCAGGCCAACCTCGGAGGTGACGCAAAGGCCTCGCGCGAATTGGTCATCGAGCGCGTCGGCGACGACGAACCGGTCTACAAGGCGCGCGTGCAATCGGTGAAAAACGAACTGCACTACGAGATGCTGTCCGGCGCGATCGCCACAGGCGGCTTCTTCAAGGCCATGGATGCGGCCAGCGTGCCCGACGACATCGTGCAGCAGATGCTTTCGATCTTCTCCGGCGTGATCGACTTCCATCACGACATCACCAGCGGCGACCGCTTCCGCATCGTGTACGAAGCCGGATTCCGCGACGGTACTTTTGTGCGCAATGGCCGGGTGGTCGCGGTCGAGCTGATCAACAACAACCAGCTGCACCAGGCGCTCTGGTATGCCCCGGAAGGCAGCACGCAGGGCGCTTACTACACTTTTGACGGTCGCAGCATGAAGCGGCCGTTCCTGCGCTCGCCGGTGGMGTTCTCGCGCGTATCGTCGGGCTTCGGCGGACGCGACCACCCGCTGCACCATCAATGGGCACAACACAAGGGCGTGGACTTTGCCGCGCCTTCAGGCACCAAGGTCATGGCCGCGGGCGACGGCCAGGTCGAGTTTGTCGGCCAGCAGAACGGTTACGGCAACATCGTCATCCTCAAGCACCATAGCGGTTACTCCACCTACTACGCCCACCTGTCCGGCTTTGCCAACATGCAGCGCGGGCAGCGCGTGTCGCAGGGGCAGGTCATCGGCTACGTTGGCCAGACCGGCTGGGCCACCGGCCCGCACCTGCACTATGAGTTCCGCGTCAACGACGTGCCGCTGAACCCGCTGGCCATCGCCGCGCTCGACACGCCCGCGCTGTCGGGCCCGGCGCGCCAGCAGTTCCTGAGCTATACGAGCGAGATGCTGAGCCGCATCAACGCGCTGCGCACCTACAACGTGGCTTCCGCCAACAACTAAACGAGCCGCAGCCAGCATGCAGACCGCACCCCCGGATTGCTTTATCGGCATCATGTCCGGCACCAGCATGGACGGCGCGGACGGCGTGCTGGTGGATTTCTCGGGACCGCGTCCCGCGGTCCTCGCGGCCGCCCACCAGCCCTTCCCGGCCGAACTGCGCGAGGCCTTCGCGGCGCTGCAGCAGCCAGGCGACGATGAAATACACCGCGAGGCGCTGGCCGCCAACGGGCTGGCGCGCGTCTATGCCGCTTGTGTGGCGATGCTGCTGCGCGATGCCGGCATGGCACCGTCCGCCATCGCGGCGATCGGCGCGCATGGCCAGACCGTGCGCCACCGGCCCGGCCTCTACGACGGCATCGGCTACACGCGCCAGAGCCAGCAGCCGGCGTTGCTGGCCGAGCTTGCCGGTATCGATGTGGTGGCCGATTTTCGCAGCCGCGACGTGGCCGCCGGCGGCCAGGGCGCGCCCCTGGTACCTGCGCTGCACCAGGCCCTCTTCGGCGATGCAGCCGAGACGCGGGTGGCCTGCAATATCGGCGGCATTTCCAATATCAGCGTGCTGCCGGCCGCTGGCGAAAGCGATGCGGCACGTCCCGTCACCGGCTTCGACTGCGGTCCGGGCAATGTGCTGCTCGACTACTGGATCGACCGGCACCACGGCCTGCCCTACGACGCCGACGGCGCCTGGGGAACCAGCGGCAAGGTCGACCAGGCCTTGCTGGCGCGCCTGCTTGCCGAGCCCTACTTCAGCGTGGCCCCGCCCAAAAGCACCGGCCGCGACCTCTTCCATCCCGCCTGGCTGGAGAGCCATCTCGCCCAGCTCGGCCAGCCGCTTGATCCCGCCGACGTGCAAGCCACGCTGGCCGCGCTGACGGCCGAGGCCATCGCCCGAGATGTCCGCGCGCACGCGCCCGACGCCATGCGGCTGATCGTCTGCGGCGGCGGCGCCCGCAATAGCTTCGTGATGGCGCTGCTCGCGCGGGCGCTCCCCGGCGTGACGGTGCAAAGCTCGGACGACCTGGGCGTACCGGTATCGCAGGTGGAAGGCATCGCCTTTGCCTGGCTGGCGCGCCAGATGCTGCGGCGAGCACCCGGCAATGTGCCGACCGTCACCGGCGCAGCCGGTCCGCGCGTATTGGGCGCGCTCTACCCGCGATAGCACGCGGGCATCTGCGCCGCTATGCCGGCTCGGCGTGCCCCGCCTCGTAAACCCACTGGATGAACGCTTCGGCGACCGGCGAAGGCCGCATTGCCGGCGAACGCGCCAGCACTACGCGCTGGGGYGTCACGGCTTCGCGCAGCGGCAGGCAGACGATGGGTCGGCCGTCATAGCTGTGATCGCCCGCCGGCCGCGTGCAGGACAGGGCTACGCCATAGCCATGCGCCACCAGCCCGCGCTGCATCTCGAAGGTCTGGGTGTACTGGTGCAGTTGCGGCCGCAGGCCATGTGCCCAGAACAGCGAGAGGAAGTACTCGCGTGTCTGCGCGATGTCCTCCAGGATCAGCCGCTCGCCCGCCAGGTCCTTCAGGCTCACGCTCGGCTGCCCGGCCAGCGCATGGCCGGCGGGCAGCAACGCGTAGGGCTCCAGCCGGGCCAGTATCCAGCGCGGGATGCGCTGGTCGAAACCCAGATCGTAGGTCAGCGCCAGTTCCGCCTTTCCGGCAGTGAGCGCGCGGTGCACCGTGGCCAGGTCGGCTTCGAACAGCGTGACGGCAACGTGCGGATGCAGGCGGCGGAATCCGGCCAGCAGCCGGGGCGCGTAATAGGCGCCGAGGTCCTGGAAACACGTCAGAGAAAGCTGCCCGCTCAGGCCACGCGCCGCCTCTCCGGCGCCCTCCGTGACCAGGCCGGCCGCCAGCGCCAGGATATCGCGCGCGCGCCCGAGCAACCGCTGTCCCGCCGGCGTCAATTCCAGCCCGCGGCTCACCTGACGCCGGAACAAGGTTTCGCCCAGCACCTCTTCGAGCTGGGCCACCGCCTGTGACACCGAGGGCTGCGATACGTGACGGGCGCGAGCCGCGGCGCTGATGCTGCCGTGCTCTGCGGCGGCGACGAAGTACTCAAGCTGGCGGAAGGAGAACGCGATCATGATTTCCTATACTACAACATAGGAAATATATTCTTTTCCTATTGATGCCCTGGCCCGATACTCGTCCCGGACCAGCCACCCAAGGGACCATCATGCAAATCACTGCAGACGACATCGAGACATACCAGCGCGACGGCGCCCTGGTACTGCGCGGCGCCTTCGCCGATTGGGTGACTTCGCTGCGTGAAGGGTTCGAGCAGAATCTCGCCGAGCCCGGCCCCTTCGCCATCGAGAACGTGGGTACCGGCGAACGCGGCCGTTTCTTCGAGGATTACTGTAACTGGCAGCGCATCGCGCCCTTCGCCCGATTCATCGAGCACTCCCCGGCCGCCGCGATCGCCGGGCAGATCATGCAGGCCGAGGCGGTCCAAGTGTTCCACGAGCACATCCTGGTCAAGGAACCCGGCACGGCCAAGCCCACGCCCTGGCACCAGGACCTGCCTTATTACTGCGTGGACGGATTGCAGACCGCGAGCTACTGGATCCCGCTGGACCCGGTCACCACGGCCAACACCTTGCGCGTGGTGCTGGGCTCGCACCGCTGGCCCAAGCTGGTGCGGCCAAAGCGCTGGGCCAGCAATGAGAATTTCTATGCCGGCGACGACCAGTTCATGGAGATGCCGGACGTGGACGACGGCAGCCACGCCATCCTGATGCCGGAACTGGAGCCGGGAGATGCCGTGGTATTCGACTTCCGCACGGTGCATGGCGCCGCGGGCAATGCCGGCACGGGGCGCCGCCGCGCCTTCTCGGCCCGTTTCCTGGGCGACGACGTGCGCTACCTGGAGCGGCCGGGGCGCACCTCGCCGCCCTTCCCCGGAATCGGACTGCGCAGCGGCGAGCGGATGCGCGAGGACTGGTTTCCGGTTGTGTGGCGCCGAGATCAATAAGCCGTCGGCGGTCCTGAGCAACAAAAAAGCGCACCGAGGTGCGCTTTTCTATTGCCGCCGAATCCGCGGCGCGCTGGCGAGCCTTACACCGAGAACGAAGAGCCGCAGCCGCAGGTGGTGCTTGCGTTGGGGTTCTTGATCACGAACTGGGCGCCGTTGATGTCTTCCTTGTAATCGATCTCCGCGCCCACCAGGTACTGGTAGCTCATCGAATCGATCAACAGCGTGACGCCGTTCTTGTCCAGCGTAGTGTCGTCCTCGTTCACCTCTTCATCGAAGGTGAAGCCGTACTGGAAGCCGGAACAACCGCCGCCCTGCACGAACACGCGCAGTTTCAGATCGGCATTGCCCTCTTCCTCGATCAACTGCTTGACCTTGTCGGCAGCGCTGTCGGTAAAGACGAACGGGGCCGGCATGTCCTCGGTAACGGGTGCCTCTGCGACTGCGTTCATGGGGTTCTCCTATTTAGATACGCCTGTATTTTAAGCGCTCTGGCAAGATCGTGCCGAAACCCTGTGAATTCAAGGGGTTCTGCTGCCCGGACTGACCGGAGATGCGGTATCAGGCGGATTCCTGCGCACCCGAGGCGAGGAGCAGGTTGGGGAGTGCCTTGGGTTCGCCGCCGCCCAGCGGCACCAGACGTCCCTCCACTAACGCGCCCTGGTGCATTTCGAGCGCAGCGTAGTGCACTTCACCTTGCACGCGCGCATGCGGTTGCAACTCCAGCAGTTCGGTAGCGTGCACCGGGCCGGTGACGGTACCGTTCAGGATCAAGTGGCCGACGCGGACTTCGCCCTCAACCACGCCTTTTTCGCTGATGACCAGCATGCTGGTCTGATCGGCGGCAGCCGTCACATTGCCGCGCACCCGTCCATCCAGGCGCAGACCACCCGAAAATGTCAGGTCGCCCTCGATCACGCTGTGCTGGCCAATCAGGGTATCGATCGCCAGGCCTTTCTTCTTGGAAAACAACATAGGTCCCTCTTCTCGTTGCTGGCCCAGCGCAAGCCTCACGGCATTGCCGTCTGGGTCGCGCGCAACTGACCGTTTTGCAAAATTCGTACTGTCACCGCCCGCGCCACGGCACCGGCGGGCAGCGCGAAAGCACCTTCGATCCGCTGGTAATGCGTCAGGCGCAAGCCCGGCAGCGCGCTGGTCCCGGCTTCGGGCAGGCTCAAAGTGACCGGATTGCCATCCCTCATCAGCGAAACGACCAACTGTAACTCACCCCGGAATTCAGGCAAGGATGAAAAAGCCTTGGATCCACCCTGCATTATCAGCAAGCGATAATGCATTTTCAGTGCGTCGGCCTCATCGAGACTGACGCGAAAACTCCGGACATGGATGCCGGAGGTATTGCCGCTGGCCGGCAACAGGCTTTCGAAGAAGGCCAGATCCTCCTTGACCTGGGCGACCTCGCCTTCCGCCGCCTTCAACTGCTGGGCCAGGCCTTCCTGGGCGGCACGCGCCATCTGCAGCTGTGCTTCGGCCGTATTGGCCACCGCCTGCAAGCGTTCACGCTGCGCCGCCATCGACGCCACCTGCTGCCGCAGCGCCGCGTTCTCCGCCGTGATGTCCGGTGCCGCGCCCGTCAGCCGCCGGCCGGCGTCATACGCCCACCCTGCGACAAGCGCCCCCACAACGACAACCAGGACCGCGGCCAGCGCGCGCATCGGCCACGGCAGATGCGAACGTACCGCCAGGCGCCTGGACAGCGAACTCCGGCGCGGGCGCGGCAAACGGTACTTCATGCGCCACGGGTGCACAGCGCAGGCAGGCCGGCGCGGTGCGGGTTGTCTGGCCAACGGTTCATCGGCGGGTTCTCCGGGCGACAGGAGCAGGGATTGTATCCGGGGAGATGCAAAGTATTTGTAAAAGGTGGTTAAAACCCGTCATTGAGCGCAACTCCCGCGTCTTGCAGCCAGGCACGGCAAAAAAAAACCGCACGGCGAACCGTGCGGTTTTTTTTGCGCAGCCAGATCCGGTTGCACCGGATCCGCCGAACACACATTAACGCTTCGAGAATTGCTTCCGACGACGCGCCTTGTGGAAACCAACCTTCTTACGTTGACCTTGATGTCGAAGGTCTCTACGTTGGCAGTCAGTTCGAGCGGYTGGCGCACGATCATCAGCGAGGTTTCGCGAGCGAAATATTCACTGATGGGCTTGCCGTTGACGATGATATCGCCCTTGCCCGACTTGATGAAGACGCGAGCCACGGCGCTCTTGCGGCGGCCAGTACCGTAATTCCAATTTCCGATCATGGATGGCCCCCTTAGATTTCCAGCGCCTTAGGCTGCTGTGCTTCATGCGGATGATCAGCTTCGGCGTAAACCTTCAGCTTCTTGATCATTGCATAGCCCAGCGGGCCCTTCGGCAACATGCCCTTGACAGCTTTTTCCAGGGCGCGGCCCGGGAAACGCTGCTGCATCTTGCCAAACGTCGTTTCGTAAATGCCGCCCGGGTAGCCCGAGTGACGATAATACTTCTTGTCGGTTTCTTTGGTACCCGTGACACGCAGCTTGGCTGCGTTGACGATGATGATGTAATCACCCGTGTCGACGTGCGGAGTAAATTCCGGCTTGTGCTTGCCGCGCAGTCGGCGTGCCACTTCGCTGGCAACACGGCCGAGGACTTTGTCCGTCGCGTCAATCACGTACCAGTCGCGCTTAACCTCTGCAGGCTTTGCGGAAAAGGTCTTCATGATTTTTCCTGAGACTTTGTAGAACCTGCCCGAAACATGACTTGCGTCGTCGGTCGACCCTTAGGATCTGACCTTCCTGCTTGTGTGTGCAGGCTCTCCCTGAATTCTTTCCCGCGGGCATGACGGAAAAGCCGACGAGTATACTGCGGAATCAGGCACAAGTACAAGCAAAGTTGGGGGATTGCGTCAAGATGGTGCCATCCCTGCCGCCGGTGGTTCGTCGCCAAACCGATGGCGACGGCCAGAAGCAGCGCAACGAGCACTTGGCTGGCCCGGCGCGCTTGCGCCGGCGGGCGCAGAATAAAAAAAACCCAAGCTATCGAGCTTGGGTTTGAATCCACCAAAGGAGGAGGGTGGAGGAGACACTGGGAGATCGACGGGGCTGGCTCGTGGTGCGGTTCGCTTTCGCACTCTGCGGCGCCGTGTGCGCCGTCGTTCAATGATTCAAATTATACACGAGCGCCTTCGCAGCGCAAGGGAATTTGCAGTGCGAAATGTCATTTCGCATTGTAAAAAATTGTCAGAGCACAGGATTTTAATTTTTATCCAATAAAATCAAATGCTTAGATGAAACGTACACTGTCATCGTACTGTCATCTTAGAGGAAAACTTCAGTTTTCGGCAAAATAGCCGAATTACGGCACTTCCGGACAAGTGCCCTATACTCAAAAAAGCAAGTTTCGAAATCGCGTGTTCGTGATCGGATACGCACTCACCAGAGCGCAGGAACGAACAAAATGGAATGCAAAGTGACTTGGATGGGCACCGACGGCATGAGCTTCGTGGCCGAGACGGGCAGTGGCCATATCGTGGCCATGGACGGCGCGCCCGAAGGCGGTGGCCACAACCTGGCGCCGCGTCCGATGGAAATGGTATTGCTGGGTACCGGGGGTTGCACCGCCTATGACGTGGTGCTGATCCTGAAGCGTGGCAGGCAAGACGTGCGCGGCTGCAGCGTGAAGCTCGAAGCCGAGCGTGCCGGCGAGGATCCCAAGGTGTTCACCCGGATCAACTTCCACTTCACGGTCAGCGGCAAGAACCTGAACCCCGCCACCGTCGAGCGCGCCATCCAGCTGTCGCACGACAAGTATTGCTCGGCCTCGATCATGCTGGCCAAGACGGCGGAAATCACGCATACGATGGAGATCGTCGAGGCATAAGCCCCGCACGGCAGGCCCGGCCAGCGCGCGCCCATGCGGATGGGCGGCTGGCCACGCCGGGAAATTCGAGAAGCAAAGCAGGCCGATAAGCCGGATTCTGTGCGCACCGGCTTCCTTGCGGTTGCCGGCACGTGACAATCATTCCTCTAGGCCGGCCGTTACCGACCGGCTCAAGCTCCCTACCCGCAGGCTCAGCGGGCCGCCTCAATGCCTGCCTATTTGGGATTGCTCCAGGTGGAGGTTACCGCGTTTCACCCTTCCCACCGGGCGAACCCGGCGGCAAGACTCGTCTCTGTGGCCCTATTCCGCACGTTGCCGTGGATGGCTATTAGCCAACACCCTGCCCTGTGGAGTCCGGACTTTCCTCCCCTTGCACACCTTGCGGGTGCAAGCAGCGATTGTCTGGCCTGCTTTGCGGCCCGCAGTCTAACACCGATTGGCCGCCTGGCCCGCAAAACCGCCACCCGCGCGCCTTGCCCGCTAGGCGGCCTGGGCGCGGCGCCCCCTGCGGAACACGCTGGTATCCGCGTAAAAGGCCGGATCGCAATTGGCTTCGCACCAGCCGGGGATGCCCAGCACCGGTAATGGCGCAAAGCGGCCACTGTGCAGTTCGGCGGCCTCGAGCGAGGCGCACACGGAATCGTCCAGCGAGCCGGGCAGCGCGGCGCCGGCTTCCGGCGGAACCGCCAGCGGCCAGGCGTGCGCGGTCAGGGCTTTGTAAGGCCGCACCAGTTTTTCCAGCAGGGCGTGACCGAACGGCACCACGCTGCAGCTGGCGCCGTCGCCGTCCGCGTCGCCGCAACCCACCCAGACCGATCGCCGCGCCACGAACAGATGTTCCCAGCCAAAGCCGCGCAGCACGGATTCCAGGCCGCTATCGGCACTCAGGAAGAGGATGGCGTTTTCGTCGAACAAGGTGGCGGCATCGCGCAGGCTCCCACGGCGGCTCTGCACGCCGGTCGCGGCGATGGCGTGGGCCTGCAGCCGGTTCAGCACGCGCTTGGACCGGGGAAAATGCAGCCAGATCAGGGCATTGAAGAAGTCGTGCAGGTTGTCGCGCGTCGGCACGGCACCGGTGGCGAAGATATGCGCCTCGTAGGCGGTGCCTGCCGGCAGCTCCGCTTGCGGCACGAAGCGCAAGGGCACGCCGCGGGCATTGCGCAACGCGAGCCGCGTGGCCATTTCGCTGAGGGCAGCGCGCAAGTCGGCGCCGCCCTGCAGCGCCGAGGCAAGTGCCGTGCCGTGCGCGGCGAAGGGGCGAAACCATGGCCGGGCCCAGTCGACCTCCGCCACCGCCGCGGCCAGCCGGGTCCCGGCGGCCGCATCATGTGAAGCCGACGTAGCCCGGCCCTGGTTCTTCACATCCACTACAGCATCCGCTTCCGCTTCGCCAGCGTGGCTTAGCGGGCTTTCCAGCGCAGTGTTTCACCGCCACGCAGCGGGACCAGGGTGGTATCGCCGTAGGGCAGTTCGGCCGGCAGTTGCCAGTCCTCGCGGCTCAGGGTGAGCGTGCCGCTGTTGCGCGGCAGGCTGTAGAAGGCCGGGCCATTGAAGCTCGCGAAGGCTTCCAGCTTGTCCAGCGCGCCGGCCGCCTCAAAGGCTTCCGCGTACAACTCCATGGCGTGCAGCCCGGTATAGCAACCGGCGCAGCCGCAGGCATGTTCCTTCAGGCCGCGTGCGTGGGGGGCGCTGTCGGTACCGAGGAAGAAGCGCGGGCTGCCCGATACCGCCGCGGCAACCAGGGCCTCGCGATGGGTCTCGCGTTTGAGCACCGGCAGGCAGTAATAGTGCGGGCGGATGCCGCCGGTGAAGATGGCGTTGCGGTTGTACAGCAGGTGATGCGCGGTGATGGTGGCGGCGACCGGGCCTTCGGCGTCGCGCACGTACTCGGCGGCGTCCTTGGTGGTGATGTGCTCGAAGACCACTTTCAGGGCGGGGAAATCGCGGCGCAGCGGCGTCATCACCTGGTCGATAAAGACGGCTTCGCGATCGAAGATATCGATTGCCGGGTCGGTCACTTCGCCGTGCACCAGCAGCGGCAGGCCAACGCGCTGCATGGCTTCGAGCGCGGCGGCGCAGTGGCGCAGGTCGGTCACGCCGGCGTCGCTATTGGTGGTGGCGCCCGCGGGATAGAGCTTGACCCCGTGCACGAAGCCGCTGGCCTTGGCSGCGACGATCTCCTCGGCGCTGGTCTTGTCCGTCAGGTACAGCGTCATCAGCGGCTCGAACGCCAGCCCCGCCGGCAGCGCGGCCAGGATGCGGTCGCGGTAGGCCGCGGCCTGCGCCACCGTGGTCACGGGCGGCTTCAGGTTGGGCATGATGATGGCGCGGGCAAACTGGCGCGCGGTATCGGGCAGGACGGCCGCCAGGGCCGTGCCGTCGCGCAGGTGGAGGTGCCAGTCGTCCGGGCGGGTGATGGTGAGAGTCTGGGTCATGGCTTCGGGGGGAACCGGCCGCCGGTTGCGGCTGGCTCTTTTCTTGGGATTACAGAATCAGGATGGCGCGGTAGTCATTCACATTGGTGCGCGTGGGGCCGGTCACCACGAGATCGCCCGCGGACTCGAAGAAGCCCCAGGCGTCATGCGCGTCGAGCCGGGCACGCGCCGGGGCGCCGGCGGCCTGCGCGCGGTCTAGCGTGGACGGGTCCAGCAACGCGCCGGCATTGTCCTCGGAGCCGTCAATGCCGTCGGTGTCGGCCGCGATGGCGTACACATTATCGGCGCCGTCCAGTTCCAGCGCCAGCGACAGCAGGAACTCCGAGYAACGCCCGCCACGGGGCTTTGCGGCCGCCCCGCCACCGCCCTGCGGCAGCGTGACGGTGCATTCACCGCCGGAAATCAGTGCCAGCGGGACCGCGAACGGCGCATTGTACGCGCGAATCTCGCGGACCAGCGCAGCATACACACGCGCCACTTCCTGTGCCTCGCCCGTCACCGTGTCGCCCAGCACCACCGGCTGGATACCCTGCGCGCGGAAGTGATCCGCAGCGGCCACCAGGCTGCCGTGGGCAGTGGCGATGACGCGGTTTTCGACCCGCGCGAACAGCGGATCGCCGGGCTTGGGCGTTTCCGCCACTTCGCCGCGGGCGCCGCGTTCGAGGTAGTCCTGCACCACCGGCGGCACCACCGCGCCGTAGCGGCGCAGGATAGCCAGCGCATCCGCATAGGTGCTCGGGTCCGGCACGGTGGGGCCGGACGCAATCGCGCTCGGGTCGTCCCCGGCCACATCGGACACGATCAGCGTGGTCACGGGAGCGCGGCTGGCCTGGGCGAGCCGCCCGCCCTGGATGCGCGACAGGTGCTTGCGCACGATGTTCATGTCCGTGATGGGCGCGCCGCAGCGCAACAGTTCCTGCGTGGTGGCCTTGAGGTCCGCCATGGCGATGCCCTCGGCGGGCAGCGACAGCAGGCTCGAGCCACCGCCCGAAACCAGCACGATCAGGCTGTCCTCGGGGCCGAGTGCGCTCACCCGCGCGAGGATCTCGGCTGCGGCGCGCTCGCCGGCTTCGTCCGGCACCGGATGGCCGGCCTCGATCACGCGGACGTGCTCGGTCGGCAGGCCGTGGGCGTAGCGCGTAACCACCAGCCCCTCGATCATGTGGGTGCGGTCCAGCGCGGCGTAGGCTTGCTCCACCGCCAGTGCCATCGAGGCCGCCGCCTTGCCCGCGCCGACCACCAGGGTGCGCCCGCCTGGCTTGGGCGGCGGCAGGTGGTCCGCCACGATGCGCAACGGGTCGGCCGCCGCCACCGCGGCGCGGAAGGTATCAAGCAGCAAGGCGCGGGCATCGGCCGCGCTGGCCGGGAGGGATTGGGCGATCGCGTTCACAGGGCCTCCGCGATGGCTTGGCCCAGGTCAGCCGTACCGGCCTTGCCGCCGATATCGCGGGTCAGCGGGGCATGGTCCGGCCCTGCCGACAGCACCGTTTCAATAGCACCGAGCACGGCCGCGCCGGCTTCCGGCTGGCCCAGGTGTTCCAGCATCATGGCGCCGCACCAGATCTGGCCGATCGGGTTGGCTACGCCACGCCCGGCGATGTCCGGCGCCGAGCCGTGCACCGGCTCGAACAGGCTGGGAAAGGTGCGGTCCGGATTGATATTGCCCGAGGGCGCGATACCGATGGTGCCGGTACAGGCCGGGCCCAGGTCGGACAGGATGTCGCCGAACAGGTTGCTGGCGACCACCACGTCGAACCAGTCCGGGTGCTGGACGAAGTGCGCGGTCAGGATGTCGATGTGGTATTTGTCGACCTTCACGCCAGGGTAGTTCGCTGCCATGGCTTCCACCCGCTCATCCCAGTACGGCATGGTGATGGAGATGCCGTTGGACTTGGTGGCCGAAGTCAGATGCTTGCCCGGCCGCTTTTGCGCCAGTTCAAAGGCAAACCTGAGGATGCGGTCCACGCCGGTGCGCGTCATCACTGTCTCCTGGATCACCACCTCGCGGTCGGTGCCGGGGAACATGCGCCCGCCAATGCTGGAATACTCGCCCTCGGTGTTCTCGCGCACCACGTAGAAATCGATGTCGCCGGGCTTGCGCGCATTGCCGTCGCGGTCCACCAGCGGGCTGCGGATGCCGGGCATCAGCCGCACCGGGCGCAGGTTGACGTACTGGTCAAAAGAGCGACGGAACTGCAGCAGCGAGCCCCAGAGCGAGACATGATCGGGCACGGCGTCCGGCCAGCCCACCGCGCCAAAGTAGATGGCATCGTACTTGACCAGGGTGTCGAACCAGTCGTCCGGCAGCATCTTGCCGTGGCGGGCGTAATAGTCGCAGCTGGAGAAGTCGAAGTGGTCGAACTGCATGTCGATGCCGAAGCGGCGCGCGGCGGCGTCCATCACGCGCAGCCCCTCGGGCATCACTTCGGTGCCGATGCCATCGCCTGGGATGACTGCGATCTTGTAATTGCTCATGTCTCGGAGACCCGCTGAACGGGCTTTGAAATCGGGAGGGAACGCACTGCAAAACGCGATGCGCTTGGCAGATAACCCGGGCAGGCCGGATAATGGAACATTCTATTGCAATCCGGCGGCCCGCTGCCGGTCCGGTGCCCCGCCATGTGCCAGCTGCTCGGCATGAACTGCGCCACGCCGACCGACGTGACGTTCTCCTTTACCGGCTTCGCCGCCCGCGGCGGCGTCACGGATCACCATGCCGACGGTTTCGGCGTGGCGTTCTTCGAGGACAAGGCCTGCCGCCTGTTCATCGACAACCAGTCCGCCGGCACCTCGCCGGTGGCCGACCTGATCAAGCGCTACCCGATCAAGTCCAAGAACGTCATCTCGCATATCCGCAAGGCGACCCAGGGCACGGTGCTGCTGGAGAACTGCCACCCCTTCATGCGCGAGCTTTGGGGCCGGCACTGGATCTTCGCCCACAACGGCGACCTGAAGGACTTCTCGCCCTTCCTGTCCGGGGTCTACCAGCCGGTAGGCGATACCGACAGCGAACTCGCCTTCTGCACGCTGATGCAGGGGCTGCGCAAGCGCTTCCCCGGCTCGCAGCCGCCGCTCAACGAACTCTGCCACGCGCTGGCCGACATCACGCGCGAGATCACGCTGCATGGCGTCTTCAACTTCCTGCTGTCGAACGGGCAGGCGCTGTTCGCCCACTGCTCCACCCGCCTGTACTACATCGTGCGCCAGTGGCCATTCTCCACCGCACACCTGATCGACGCCGACCTGTCGATCGACTTTGCCCAGGTCACCACGCCCGACGACCGCGTGGCGGTGATCGCCACCGCGCCGCTGACCGACAACGAGACCTGGACCGCCTTCGCGCCGGGCGAGCTGATGATGTTCGAGGAGGGCCGCGCGGTGATGACGCTGACCGTGCCGATCCCGCCCGAAGTCCAGGCCAAGAACGCCGCCAACAGCGCCTGCACCTGAACCATCCCCCCGGATGCCCCTGTGGCACCGATCCCTGCCAGCCCTCAGTCGAGAGTGAGTTTCTGCACGGCTACCGTACGCTTGTAGATTTCGTATTCCTGCGCGATCTGCTGGCGGAACTGCTCGGGCGTATTGGCCACCACCAGGGATCCCGTCGCTTCGATGCGGCTGCGCACGGCGGGATCCTGAAGCGATTTCCTCACCGCCACGTTGACGCGCTCCACCACGGCCTGCGGTAGCGCCTTCGGGCCGTAGATGCCGTAGAACGCCATGCGGTTGGCAGGCTCGAGGCCGACTTCCTTGAAGGTGGGAACGTTCGGCAGCTGTGCCACCCGCGCCGGCGCGGACACGACAATGGGAATCAGCCGGCCATCCTTGATAAAGGGAAGCGCGGACGGCAGGTTATCGAAGACGACCCCCACCTGCCCGGCCACGGCGTCGTTCAGCGCCGGACCCGAGCCCTTGTAGGGCACATGCATGATCGACAGGTTAGCCAGGCTCTTGAAGAGCTCCATTTGCAGGTGCCCGATGGAGCCGGTGCCTGCCGTGCCATAGCTGTACCTGGCCGGGTTCTTCTTCAGCTCGGCGATGAAGGCCTGATAGTTCTTCGCCGGGAACGAAGGATGCACCGCAAGGACGTTGGGCGTCGCCGCGATATTGATGATGGGCGTGAAGTCCTTGAGCGGATCGTAGGGAATCTTCGGGTTGATGGCTGGATTGGTGGCCGTGGTGGACACCGTCGCCACGCCCAGCGCGTAGCCGTCCGGGTTGGCCCTCGCGATCTCGGCCGCGCCGAGCACGCCGCCTGCCCCGGCCTTGTTCTCCACCACTACCGTTTGCTCCAGTTCCTTGCTCAGCGGCGCCGAAATCACGCGGGCCACGATATCGGTCGTGCCGCCGGGAGAGAACGGCACCACCAGCCGCACCGGCTTGGTGGGGTAGGACTGGGCATGGATCGCCGGCGCACCGGCGGCGCAGATGGCAATAGTGCACAGCTTGAGAAAAGAATGCCTGTTCATATGCGGTCTCCTTGATAGTAGTCTGGAATGGACCGACGACCGGTCAGCGGTCAGCGGTCAGCGGTCAGCGGTGATGTAGCAAGGCCGGACTCAGCTCGGCGCACTGGCGAACTCCCAGCATGGCCATGTTCCGGTCGACTTCGTCGCGCAGCAGGTTGATCGCGTGCGTCACGCCGGCTTCGCCCGCCACGGATGCGGCGTAGTTGAAGGGCCGCCCGACGAATACCAGCTTCGCGCCGAGCGCCAGTGCCTTCAGGACGTCGGTGCCGCGGCGAATGCCGCCGTCCATCATCACCGGCAGCGTGCCAACCGCCGCCACGATCTCGGGCAGCACGCGCAAGGGGGCCACTGCCCCGTCGAGCTGCCGGCCGCCGTGATTCGATACCACGATGCCATCGGCACCTTTGTCGCGGGCCAGCGTGGCGTCTTGCGCGCCGAGGATTCCCTTCACGATCAGCACGCCCTTCCAACGGCGGCGAATATGCTCGAGGTGGCTCCAGTCCAGATGGTCGCGCGCGGAAAAGTCGCGCAGCACATTGGCCGACAAGATCGGCGCCCCACGTTCGGCAAAGGAGTTCTCGAAATGCGGCATGCCGTGGCGCAGCAGCGTGCGCGCGAACGTGCCGGCCAGCCACTTCGGGCGGGTGATGCCGTCGTACGCCAGGCGCAGGCTGGGCCGCAGCGGCGTTGAGAACCCGCTGCGCACATTGTTCTCGCGATTGCCCGCGACCGGAATGTCCACGGTCACGACAAGGGTGCGGCAGCCGGAGGCTTGCACGCGGTCCAGCAGGGCATCGATACGTGCCGCGTCGCCCGGCACATAGGCCTGGAACCAGGCATCCGGGGCCTGCGCGAACACGTCTTCAAGGCGGATCAGCGACGAGCCGCTCAGCACCATCGGAATGCAGGCCGCCTGCGCCGCGCGCGCCTGCACGATATCGCCGCGGTAAGCCGACAGCGCGCTCAGTCCCATCGGCGCAATGCCAAAGGGCGAGGCATAGGTCTTGCCGAAGAGCTCCACGCTCTGGGTGCGCCGGGATACGTCCACAAGCACGCGCGTGCTCAGCGCGTAGTCGTCGAAGGATGCGCGGTTTTCCTGGCGCGAGCGGTTGTCTTCCGCCGCGCCCGCGATATAGCCATAGATCGGYCGTGGCAGACGGCGCCTGGCAGCGTGCTCGAAATCATCCAGGGACAGGATGCGCTGCAACTCGCGCGAGGCCTGTTTCAGCGGGGCGGCGAAGCCGCGGTTGGTAGGCCGGGTGGAGCCGGTGGCATCCGTGGCTGAAGTCATGGTCGGGGTATGGGTGCGGATCGATGACACGCACTCTATGCCGGCCTCTTTATTCCATAAAGCGAATTTATTTCCGATACTATGTTCTCTTTTATTCAATTAGTATCAGGCATCGCCAGCCAGGGGAAAACGCTGCGGAGAAGCCGGCGCGCCACGCGCCGGCCGGCCTGATCTCACCAGATCATGACCCTCAAACAACTCGAGGCATTCTATTGGGCGGCCACCTGCTCGAGCTTCGCCATTGCGGCCCAGCGACTGCATCTTTCCCTGTCATCGCTCTCAAAGCGCATCGCCGAGCTCGAGGATTCGCTGGGTCAGGCACTGTTCGATCGAAGCGGGCACAAGGCGGCCCTCACCGACGCCGGCAACCGGCTGGTTCCGCGCGCCCATGCGCTGCTGCGCGCGGCCGACGAACTGCGCATCGAGATCGGCACCGTGGCGGGCCTGCATGGCAAATGCCGCTTCGGCGTGGGAGAACTCACCGCGCTGACCTGGCTGCCGCGGCTGGTGCGGATGATCACCGAGGCACATCCCGGCCTGGAACTGGAAACCCATGTCAGCATTGGCGAGGCGCTGGAAAAGCGCGTCGAAGACGGCGAGCTCGATTTCGCCGTGGTGGCCGGCAAGTCAACGCGCGGCACTGTTGCTTCCCATGCGATAGCACAAGCGAAATTTGTCTGGTGCATGTCGGCACAGGCAACTGGCCGCTCCGCCCCGGTCAGCCCGGAAACCCTCGGCGACAGGCCCCTGGTGACCTTGCCAACCGGCTCGGGCGTGACGCGCCTGCTCGATGAATGGCTGGATGGCCGGGGCAGCCTGCCGGAACGGCGCATCGTCTGCAATCACTGGGGCGCCGTGGCCGGGATGCTGGTCGAAGGAATAGGTGTCGGCATCCTGCCCCAGAGCTGGGCGCAATCGCTGGCGAAACGCGGGGCGCTGCGCATCCTGCGCAGCGATCCGCCGCTGCTTCCCCTTGCCTACTCTTTTCAATGGCGGCGCGACGATTCGCGGCCGCTGGTCGGCGCCATGCGGGAACTGACGCTGCAGGCGGCCGATTTCCAGTCGGCGAGCCGGATACTGTGAGGCGCGATTGCAGTGGGAGTTGAATCCGGGAATGTGGACTCCCCTCTCCCGCCTGCGGGAGAGCAAGCCGGTGGAGAGGGCGGACGCATCAAATGCCGCCGCGCGCTGGATAAAACCGTTGGCTTCGTCTCCAGTGGCTCCTGGCTAAGCCCCCCCTCTCCCCAACCCTCTCCCCAACCCTCTCCCCCTGAGGGGAGAGGGAGTGACAGCCTTCGTCATGCCTGATGGTTTTGACCCATCATCAGTGATGCAGGATCTTCGACAGGAACTGCTTGGCCCGCTCGGAGCGCGCGTCGATATTGCCGAAAAACTCTTCCTTGGCGCAGTCCTCGACGATCTTGCCCTGGTCCATGAAGATCACGCGGTTGGCCACCTTGCGGGCAAAACCCATTTCGTGGGTCACGCACATCATGGTCATGCCTTCCTGCGCCAGTTGCACCATCACGTCCAGCACTTCGTTGACCATCTCCGGGTCCAGCGCCGAGGTGGGTTCGTCGAACAGCATGCAGATCGGATCCATCGACAGCGCGCGGGCAATCGCCACGCGCTGCTGCTGGCCGCCGGACAACTGGCCAGGATACTTCGCCGCCTGGGCTTTCAGGCCCACCCGGTCCAGGTACTTCAGGCCCTTGGCGGTGGCTTCCTCTTTCGAGCGGCCGAGCACCTTCATCTGGGCGATGGTCAGGTTCTCGGTGATCGACAGGTGGGGAAACAGCTCGAAGTTCTGGAACACCATGCCAACCCGCGAACGCAGCTTGGGCAGGTTGGTCTTGGGCGAGCCCACCGAAGTGCCATCCACGATGATGTCACCCTTCTGGAACGGCTCGAGCGCATTGACGGTCTTGATCAGCGTCGACTTGCCGGAACCCGACGGGCCGCACACCACCACCACCTCGCCCTTGGCGACCTTGGTGGTGCAATCGGTCAGCACCTGGAASGYGCCGTACCACTTGGAGACGTTATTGATTTCGATCATACGGCCACCTTTTTCTGGTAACGCTTAACCAGCAGCGATGCGGAGAAACAGATAATGAAATACACCAGGCCGGCGAACAGCAGCATCTCCACGATGCGGCCGTCACGCTCGCCGATGCCGTAGGCCTGGCCGAAGAAATCCGCCAGCGCGCTCACGTACACCAGCGACGTATCCTGGAACAGGATGATGCCCTGGGTCAGCAGCAGCGGCACCATGTTGCGGAAGGCCTGCGGCAGGATCACCAGCCGCATCGCCTGCCCGTAGGTCATGCCCATGGCCTGCGCGGCAAACATCTGCCCGCGCGACACGCTCTGGATACCCGCCCGGATGATCTCGGAATAGTACGCCGCCTCGAACAAGGCAAAGGCGATCAGCGCCGAGGTCATGCGCAGGTCCGACGCCTGCGACAGGTTGAACGTCTTCTGCAGGAGCTGCGGGATGATCAGGAAGAACCACAACAGCACCATCACCAGCGGAATCGACCGGAAGATGGTGACGTAGCCCTGCGCGAACCAGTTCAGGGGCTTGATGGAAGACAGCCGCATCATCGCCAGGATGGTTCCCCAGACGATGCCGACCACCACCGCCGTGACGGTGATCTTGAGCGAGACAAGCATGCCCTCGCCGAGCACTTCCAGCGTGGTCGGGTTGATCGAGCTGAAATCAAATGAATATGCCATGACGTCTCCCCTTACTTGCTGCCGATGAAGCCAGGCACGCGGGTGCGGCCTTCGACCCAGCGCATGAGCAGCATGACGACGATATTGATCAGCGCGTACATCAACGTCACCGCAATGAAGGACTCATACGGGCGCGCCGTGTAGTCCACCAGCTGGCGCCCCTGGGCGGCCAGTTCCAGCAGGCCGATGGTCGACGCCACCGCGGAGTTCTTGAAGATGTTCAGGAACTCGGAGGTCAGCGGCGGCACGATGACGCGGAACGACATGGGCAACAGCACGTAGCGGTAAGTCTGGGCCAGCGTGAAACCCATCGCCAGGCCGGCGTTCTTCTGGCCGGGCGGCAGCGAGTAGATCCCCGAGCGCACCTGCTCGCAAACCCGGGCCGCGGTAAACGTGCCCAGGCAGAGCATGGCGGCAATGAACTGCTGCGCGAACGGGTTCATCTGCTTGATCGCCTCGCCACCGGGCAACAGCTCGGGCATGACGAAATACCAGATGAACAACTGCACCAGCAGCGGGATATTGCGGAAGATCTCGACGTAGGTCGCGGCCAGGCCGGACAGCCACTTGTTGGGCACCGTGCGCAGCACGCCGAGCACGGATCCGATGACGAGGGCGATGATCCACGACGAGAGGCCGAGTGCAAGGGTGACCTTCAGGCCGGAAATCATCCAGTCCAGGTAGGTCTCGTTCTGGGCCGCTTGTTCGAGGAATACACCCCAATGCCAGCTGTAGTTCATGATGTGTCCTCAAAAAGAAACGGAAGGACATGCCTTCCGTTTCACACAACCGGAATCCCAGTATCAGTCAAGCGCCTTGTCGTTCGGCGTCTTGAACAGCGCCTTCATGTCTTCCGACAGCGGGAAGTCCAGGTTCAGCCCCTTGGGCGGTACCGGCTGCTGGAACCACTTGGTGTACAGCGTGTTGATCGAGCCATCCTTCATCATGCCGCTGATCACGGTGTCCGACAGCTTCTTGAACGGTGCGTCATCCTTGCGGATCATGCAGCCATAGGACTCGCGCGATTGCGGCTTGCCCACCACAATCCAGTCGGCCGGGTTCTTGGCCTTGGCGCGTTCGCCGTACAGCAGCGCGTCGTCCATCATGAAGGCGACGKCGCGGCCCGACTCCAGCGTCAGGAACGACTGGCCGTGATCCTTGGTGCTGATGATGTTCATGCCCAGCTTCTGGTCATCGTTCATCTTGCGCAACAGGCGTTCCGAGGTGGTGCCGGCGGTGGTCACCACGTTCTTGCCCTTGAGGTCGGCCCAGTCCTTGATGCCCCCATCCTTCTTCACCATGATACGGGTGCCGATGATGAAGATGCTGGTGGTGAACGAAGCCTGCTTCTGGCGCTCGAGGTTATTGGTCGTGGAACCGCACTCGATGTCGATGGTGCCGTTCTGCAGCAGTGTGATACGGTTCTGCGAGGTGATCGGGATTTCCTTGACCTGCAGGTTCGGCAGCTTCAGCTGGTCCTTGATGGCTTCCACGATCTTGACATTGATATCGTAGGAATAGCCGACCTGGCGCACGCCGCCGAGGTTGTAATTGAACGGAATCGACGACTCACGAACGCCAAGCGTAATCACACCGGTGTCTTTGATCTTCTGCAGCGTGCCCGTCAGTTGCTCCGCAGCTTGCGCGGTTCCGCACAGCACGCCAGCAGCAATCATCAGGGAAGCCARCTTGGCWACATTCATAACATCTCCTTGACCATGAAGAGAAAGGCGGGACTCTAACAAAAAACCACCCGCCGACGAAATAGTATTGCGCACGCACGCACTCAAGACAACGGGTTTTTCCCCTAACAGAGCCAATCGGGGCATGGTTTGCGGGGCAAAACCGAGGCCTCCCTCCACTCCCGCAAAGCCCTTGTTCCTGCGCGCCAGGCGGCCAGTCCGGCAGCGCGGGATCCGCTTGCCCCACGTGCGAGGGGGAAGCGGGCACATACGACAACGCGGCTGCCGGGAAGCCCGGCAGCCGCGTTACCAATGCCAAATCGGTTGCTGCATCGCAGCATCGCTACTCAGCGATGCCGCGGCGGCAAGCCGCGCCTTGCATCAGGGATAGAGGCCGCGCATTTCGCGCGCCTGCAGAATCCGCGTGCAGGCCACGATGAAGGCGGCCGTGCGCAAGGTAACCTTGTTGTCCTGAGCGACCTGCCAGATCGCACGGAATGCCTCTTGCATGATTCGTACCAGGCGCTGGTTGATCTCTTCCTCGGTCCAGAAGAAGCTGGAGAAATCCTGCACCCATTCGAAATAGGAAACCGTAACGCCGCCGGCATTGGCGATAACGTCCGGCGCCACCAGGATATTGCGCTCGCGCAGGATGTCGTCGGCCTCGGGCGTGGTCGGGCCGTTCGCACCTTCGATGACCATGCGTGCCTTGATGTGGGGCGCGTTGCGGGCGGTGATCTGCCCTTCCAGCGCGGCCGGGATCAGGATTTCGCAATCCACCTGCCAGAATTGCTCGGCGGAAATGGTCTCGCCCTGGAAGCCTTCGATGGTGCCGCTATGCGAGGCGTATTCCATCATGGCGGGCACGTCCAGGCCGGCGGGGTTGTACAACGCGGTGCGATGGTCCTGCACCGCCACCACCTTGGCGCCGGCTTCGTGGAACAGCTTGGCGGCCACGGCACCCACATTGCCGAAACCCTGCACCGCCACGCGCGCACCCTTGATGTCCATGCCCAGGTTGCGGGCAGCCTCGGAACCCACCACGAACACGCCGCGGCCCGTGGCCTCGCGGCGGCCCAGCGAGCCACCCAGCGAAATCGGCTTGCCCGTGACCACGCCGGTGGAGGTGCTGCCGGAGTTCATCGAATAGGTATCCATCATCCATGCCATCACCTGTTCATTGGTGTTGACATCGGGTGCCGGAATGTCTTTGTTGGGTCCGATGATGAAGTTGATTTCGCTGGTGTAGCGGCGCGTCACACGCTCCAGCTCCGAACGCGACAGCGTGCGCGGATCGACGCGGATACCGCCCTTGGCACCGCCGTAAGGCACGTTGACCGCAGCATTCTTGACCGACATCCATGCCGACAGCGCCATCACTTCCGACAGCGTCACGTCCTGGTGGAAGCGCACGCCGCCCTTGCCCGGGCCGCGCGACATATTGTGCTGCACGCGATAGCCTTCGAAGTGGGCAATGGTGCCGTTGTCCATCTCGATGGGCACATCGACCACCAGGGCGCGCTTGGGACGCTTGAGGGTCTCGACCCAGCGGGCCAGCGAACCCAGATACGGCGTGACACGATCGACCTGCTGCAAGTAAATGCCCCAGGGGCCGAGGTCCTCGGCGTTCAAGTAGGAAGGCAGGGAATGGTTCTTGACGGCAGGATTGGACGGTGCTGCGGAAGACATCGTTTGGTTCCGGTGTGAAGGTGCCGCCAGCTTAGGGGAGGCGGTACTGCCGAAGCCAATGCCGTTTGATCATCCCATTATGCACGGATTGCATAACCTTGCCGGCGGGCCTGTGCGGCCCCCCACCATGGCAACCGCGCCGGATCAGGTGCCCGGCTGCGCGGGCAAGCTCTGCGCCGCGAGCGAGGACCAGACCCGGTCCACCAGCTGGCGCTTGCTGCGAACCTGCGCGCTGCGCCGCTCGCTGACGTGTTCACCCGGCTTCTCCCGGTAAAGGCGGATTTCCATGTCGATCGACATCGGCGCCCCGCGCGCCGCTTCGGCCCGCACCAGYCGGTGCTGGGCCAGCTCCTCGCGCACCGCGCTCTCCGGCAGGAAGGCCATGCCGTGCCCCGCCAGCGCCATCACCTTGAGCGCCTCGGCCATGTCCGTCTCGTAGCATTTGTCCAGCTTGAGCGCGTCCGTGGTTTCGGCCAGCAGCATGTCGACCATGCGGCCAAGGAAGGCATTGGGGGTATAGCTGAGGAAAGGCACCGGCTTCTTGTCCGTACCTGGCAGGCGGTACAGCGGCTTGCCGGCGGCGTCCGGCACGCTGTACGGCGACAACCGCTCGATGCCGAGCACCAGCATGTCGTAGTGTGCCGGGTCGAGCTGGATGGCCTGGCGGGCATGGTGGTAGACCATCACCAGGTCGCAGCCCCCGTCAACCAGCGCCAGGACCGCGTCGTGCACGTTGAGCGCGCGCAGGCGGCACGGCAGCGTACCGATCTCGCGCTCCACGGCCTTGAGCCATTCGGGGAAGAAGGTCAGCGAGAGCGTGTGCGGTACGGCGAATTCCAGCACCTGGGCATTGGCAGAGCGCTGCCCGCGCATCAGCGCCCGGGTCTCGCTGACCTGGGCCAGCATGGCCAGCGCCTGCTCGTAGAACACCTTGCCCGCCGGCGTCAGGCTGGTGGGATAGCTGGAGCGGTCGATCAGTTCCGTGCCCACCCAGGACTCGAGCGACTGGATCCGGCGCGAGAACGCAGGCTGCGTCACATGACGCTGCTCGGCCGAGCGCGAGAAGCTGTGCGTCTCGGCCAGGCTGACGAAGTCTTCAAGCCACTTGATTTCCATGAGGCGGCATTATCCCCCGGCTTCCCGCGGTTTCGCCACCGCCAGGAATAACATTCTATTTAGTTGAATTTTATTAGAATAATATTACACTTACATCCAGATTTGCACGACAAGACGCACGTCCTTGCTACGGGACCGACGCTATGATGGTCGCAAACCAATAAGGAGCCCGTCATGGCCACCCAGCAAGCCGTCGTTACCGATATTGCCAGCCACGCACGTAGCGTCGGCGTCCTTGGCACCCTCGACGCGGCCGACGGCCAGCCGGATCTCTTTGCCCCGCTGTCCGACGGCATGTCGTCCGCCTTCGCCGCCAGCGCGCGCATGGTGGCGCAAGGCATCGAAGCCAGCCTGCCGGACGCCGCCACGCTGCTGGCGCTGCTGCCGGAATCGCTGCGCGAAGGCGCGGCCGAGGGCTATGTGCGCCACCTTGTGCACGCCGATCCGCTGGCGCGCTTCTCCGCCATGCTGATCGTCTGGCGGCCAGGGCAGCACAGCCCGGTGCACGGACACCAGACCTGGTGCGCCTACCGGGTGCTGCGCGGCACGCTGCATGAGCGCCACTACCGCTGGGACGCGCAAGAGCGGCAGGCGCATCCGTGCGGCGAGATCACGCGCACGGTGGGCGATACCTTCAGCGTGCCGGCTGGGCTGCGTCATATCCATGCGCTCGGCAACGACAGCGACGCGGTGGCCGTGTCGCTGCATATCTATGGGGTGGACCAGGAACACATCTGCAGCGGTGTGAACCTGCTGGTGGACGCGGCCTGAGTCTTGCGGCTGGCGCAGAGCCAGGCACCGGGAGTACGCTGCGCGCCAACAGGATTTGCCATGGACCGTTATGACCGCCAGATACTCTCCGCCCTTCAGGAGGACGCGACCGTGCCTGTGGCGGAGCTTGGGGAACGAGTGGGCCTCACCTCCACGCCGTGCTGGCGGCGCGTGCAGAAGCTGGAAGAGAGCGGAGTAATACGCAAGCGCGTGGCGCTGCTGGATCCCGCGCTGCTGAATGTGGGCGTGACGGTATTCGTCTCGGTCCGCACCAGCCAGCACAGCGTCAAATGGCTCAAGACGTTTCACGACCTGGTCGCCTCGATCCCCGAGGTGACTGAGTTCTACCGCATGGCTGGGGATACCGATTACCTGCTGCGCGTGGTGGTACCGGATATTGCGGCGTATGACCGCGTGTACAAGAAGCTGATCCAGGGGGCCGAGCTGGCGGATGTTAGTTCTAGTTTTGCTATGGAGCAGATCAAGTACACGACTGCTTTGCCTTTGGATTATGCGTGATTGATTGGTCTTGTTTTTTCCGCGTTGGCGTTTGGGCCAAAGAGCCGTATGACGTCGCCCTGCGGGGTTGGTCGCTGTCGGGTGCAAAACCCAACGCCGCCCAAACGAACCCCACTCGCACTCAATCCCCCTTCACCCCCGATGCGCCCACCCCGTCATCCGCTTCTCCACCACCGCGAAAAACTCATACATCACCATCGCCATCACGGCGATCACCACCAGGCCGGCAAATGCCAGCGGCATCTTCATCGCCGAGCCGGCCGAGACCAGCAGATAGCCAATGCCTTCATTGGCGGCGCTCATCTCCGACACGGTAGTCCCCACGAACGCCAAAGTAATGGCCACCTTCAGCGAAGCAAAGAAGTAAGGCATCGAACGCGGCAGGCCAACCTTGAGCAACACATCGGTGCGCCTTGCACCAAGTACGCGCAGCACATCCTCCAGTTCCGGCTCCAGCGTAGCCAGCCCGGTAGCGATATTGACCATGATCGGGAAGAACGAGATCAGGAACGCCGTCAGGATCGCCGGGCCGGCGCCAAGCCCGAACCACACCACCAGAATCGGCACGAACGCCGCCTTGGGCAAGGCATTGAACGCCGTCATCAGCGGATAGCCCGCCGCATAGGCCAGCCTGGACGACCCCATCAGCAAACCCAGCACCACGCCCACGACAATGGCGAGCCCAAAGCCGACCATGGTGGTCCAGAAGGTCCGCCATGCATGGCCCGCGATCACGTCCCAATACGCGAACAGCGATGAGACGATCGCGCTCGGACTGGGCAGGATGAAGTCCGACACGTTGAACACCAGGCAAGCGCCCTGCCAGAGCAACAGAAACGTAGCCAGCAGCAGCCACGGCGCCACGCGCTGCACGCGGCGCTGCCGGGCCGCGCTCATCGGGGAAGAAAACGTGCTCATGGTCAGTGCTGCCGTACGTGGCCGATCTTCTCGCGCAGCGAGTGCACGAGTTCGGCGAAGGGTTCGGTATAGGTCAGATCGAGGTCGCGCGGACGCGGCAGGTCGATCTCCTTGCGCGTCAGGATGCGGCCGGGGCGCTGGCTCATCACGTAGACGGTATCGGCCAGGAACACGGCTTCACGCAAATCGTGAGTCACCAGGATCACGTTGAAGCGCTGCGCCTGCCACAGGTCGCGCAGCACGCACCACAGCTCCTCCCTGGTGAACGCGTCGAGCGCGCCGAAGGGCTCGTCTAGCAGCAGCATGCGCGGCTCGTGGATCAGCGCGCGGCAGATCGAAGCGCGCTGCTGCATGCCGCCGGAGAGTTGCCACGGATACTTGTCCTCGTAGCCGGCCAGCCCCACGGTGCGCAGCAACTCACGCGCCCGCGCCGTGTATTCCTCGCGCTTCTGGCGCAGCGTGGAGCGGTAAGGCTCCACGATCTCCAGCGGCAGCATGACATTTTGCAGCGTGGTGCGCCACGGCAGCAGCGTCGGCGCCTGGAAGGCCATGCCCACCATCTTGAGCGGCCCGGTGACTTTCTCGCCGGCGATCTTGACCACGCCACGCGTGGCGGGCTTGAGCCCCGTGGCCAGCTTCATGAAGGTGGACTTACCGCAGCCGGAGGGCCCCACGATGGCGATGAACTCGCCCGGCTCCACCTGCAGCGAGATGTCCTCGATCGCGAACTCACCCTTGCGGGCAAGCTCGTCGTTATAGGCGAGCCAGACCCGGTTGAAATCGACGAAGGGTCGCGCAGCCGGTTCGGCGGACAGTTCCGCCGGGGCCGTGGCCCCGGCGCGCAGGAATGCGTTGGCTACCGTCATCGCAGCACATCCAGTTCGGCGGCCGACGGCAGGTAGGCGTCGGTCCACAGGTTGTCGGGGTTGATGCGGCCCTTGGTACCGAAGGCATCGGCTACCTGCGAGGCCATCAGCGACAGGCGCGGCTTGTTGACCCGGCCGAAGCCCTCGGCGCGTGCGTCGGGCGACCTGACCACGCTGTCCAGCGCCATCTTCAGGCGCCTGGTCTCGAGCTTCTCGTCGATGATGCCGTCACGCGCCTTGACGGCCTTGATGCCGTCTTCGGGCCTGGCGATCACGTCCCTGGCCGATTTCGCGAAGGCACGCAGGAAGGCCTTCACGGCGTCCGGGTTCTTCTTGAGGAAGTCTTCAGAGGCGATCACGGCATTGCCATACAGCTTCACGCCGAATTGCGGATAGGGCAGCACCACGATGTCCTCGTCCTTCACCCCGCGCGCATTGAGGTTGAGGATGGAGGTGAAGGAAAAGCCGGTAATGGCGTCCAGGTCGCCGCGCGTGAGCATGGTCTCGCGCAGCGTCGGGTCCATGGCCTGCCAGTTGAAGCTGGATGCCTGCAGGCCGTTGGCCTTGGCGAAGATCGGGAAGGCGCGGCGGCCGGCGTCGAATACCGGGGCGCCGAGCTTCTTGCCGGCCAGGTCGTGCGGGGCCTTGATGCCGGACTTCTTCAGCGCCAGCACGGCSGCCGGCGTGTTGTTGTAGACCATCATCACGGCCACCGGCTTGTTCTTSGCGTCCGGGTTGTTGCCGTAGAACTCCATGACCGAGGCCAGGTCGGCAAAGCCCATGTCGTAGGTGCCAGAGGCCACGCGGTTGACCACGTTGCCCGAGCCGTTGCCGGCGTCGATCGATACATCCAGCTTCTCGGCCTTGTAGTAGCCCTTCTGCTCGCCCAGCAGGAACAGCGCCGACGGGCCTTCGAAGCGCCAGTCGAGCTGGAAGCGCACCTTGGTCTGGGCGTGCGCCTCGCCGGCGAATTGTGTYGACAGCACCAGGGCGGTACCGAGCGCYATGCCAAGCTGCAACAGGCGGCGGCGCGCCGGGGACGCGGCTGCGCCGGTTCCGGCATCGGTACGCTGGGCGCCAACGCAAGCGGCAATGGCATCGAACTGGGTGGCGGCGCGGAATAGCGGCATTGAACTCTCTCCTGTTGGTCGTCTTCCTGGAGAGTTCGTCTGCAAGGCGCATGCCATGTAATCGCGCACCAACACGGGGCGATTGCGCCACTTATTGTCGAACCAAATTCGTGCACCCGGATATGTCGATACGGTTTGCCAGGATAAATTGTTGACAATTTATCCTGCCGCCCGCGGCGCTCGGCGGCGCGGATCAGGCATCCTGCGTGGCGTCGCCTGCTTCAATGGCCAGGGAGACATCCTCCACCGGCGCCTCGCCATCCGCCGCGCTGCGGGCCTGGATGCGCCACATCTCGGCGTAGCGGCCATCCAGCCGCATCAGTTCGGCATGCGTGCCGCGCTCGATGACGCGGCCGTGATCCATCACCAGGATCTGGTCGGCGTGCACCACGGTGGAAAGCCGGTGCGCGATCAGCAGCGTGGTGCGGTTCTGCGCCAGCCGCATCAGCTCGGCCTGGATGGCCTGTTCGGTGCGCGAATCCAGCGCCGAGGTGGCTTCGTCGAAGACCAGGATGGGCGGATTCTTCAGCAGCGTGCGCGCGATCGCCACCCGCTGCTTTTCCCCGCCCGACAGCTTGAGGCCGCGTTCGCCCACGGGCGTATCGTAGCCCTGCGGCAACTCGCGGATGAAGGCGTCGATCTGGGCCGCGCGCGCTGCCTCGATGACCTCGTCGCGGCTGGCGTCGGGACGGCCGTAGGCGATGTTGTAGTAGATGCTGTCGTTGAACAGCACGGTGTCCTGCGGCACGATGCCGATGGCGCGGCGCAGGCTGTCCTGCGTGATCGCGCGGATATCCTGGCCGTCGATCTCGATGCCGCCGCTGCCCACGTCGTAGAAGCGGAACAGCAGCCGCGCCAGCGTGGACTTGCCCGAGCCGCTATGTCCCACCACCGCGGTGGTGGTGCCCGCCGCGATGGTGAAGTCCACATCGTCCAGGATCACGCGGTTGCTCTCGTAGCCAAAGCCCACATGGGCAAAGCGCACGGCGGCGCCGCTCACGCGCAAGGCCTGCGCGCCCGGCGCGTCCGCCACCTCGCGGTTGGTGCCCAGCAGCACGAACATGCGGTCCATATCGGTGGTGGCCTGCTTGATCTCGCGGTAGATCACGCCGAGGAAATTCAGCGGGATGTACAACTGGATCATCAGCGTGTTCACCAGCACCAGGTCGCCCAGCGTGAGCTTGCCTGCCGCCACGCCCACGGTGGCGCGCCACAGGATCAGGATCAGCCCGGTGGCGATAATGGCCTGCTGGCCGAAATTCAGGAAGGACAGCGAGTTCTGCGAGCGGATCGCCGCCGTGCGGTAGGTAAGCAGGTTCTCGTCGTAGCGGCGGGCCTCGTACTCCTCGTTGCCGAAGTACTTGACGGTTTCGAAGTTGAGCAGCGAATCGATCGCCTTCTGGTTCGCGCGGGAATCGAGCTCATTCATCCTGCGGCGGAAATGCGTGCGCCACTCGGTCACGACGATGGTGAACACGATATAGCTCACCAGCGCGCAGCCCGTGATGGCGGCAAACCAGATGTCGTAGTGCAGGATAAAGAATCCCATCACCAGCCCCATCTCGACCAGCGTCGGCAGGATGCTGTAGAGCGAATACGAGATCAGCGACTGGATGCCGCGCGTGCCGCGCTCGATGTCGCGGCTCATGCCGCCGGTCTGCCGGTCCAGGTGAAAACGCAGCGACAGCGCGTGCAGGTGGCGGAACACCTGCAGGGCGATCTCGCGCACCGCGCTCTGCGTGACCTTGGAGAACAGGATCTCGCGCAATTCGGTGAACAAGGTCCCCGACAGCCGCAGGACCCCATAGGCGACGATCAGCCCGACCGGCACCACCAGCAGTGCGGTAGCGCTGCCGGCGGGCACGTTCATGTTGTCCACCAGCTTCTTCATCAGGACCGGCACGCCCAGGTTTGCCACCTTGGCCGCCACCAGGCACACCAGCGCAAGCATCACGCGCCATTTGTAGTGCCAGACATAGGGCAACAGGTTGCGCACGGTCTGCCAGTCGCTGCGCGGAACGTTGGATTTGCCGAAGAGGGAGGAAGGCTGGGCGGAGGACGGCTCGGCCGACGTAGAGTAGCGTCGCATACGTTAGAATTCGGGCGAATATGCGATTGTGGCAGAGATCGTCTTTGTTAGCCGGCGCCACGCCGCTTATCCCCGTCACGGAACCGCCTCGACGCCCGGACCGCACGGCGGCAAGGTCACTCCGGCATGCGCGCCGGCGCGCCGGCACCCCGCCGCAGCCCTTGCTACCCCGCCCCAACCCTATCCAGCCTCAAGCCATCATGAACCAAGCCAACGCCCTCCCCTGCCTGCCTCCTGGCAAGAATCCCGCCCTGCGCGTGGTCCCCATGCCGGCGGACGCCAATGTGCACGGCGACGTCTTCGGCGGCTGGATCATGGCCCAGGTGGACATCGCCGGCTCGATCCCGGCGGTGGAACGCGCCCAGGGCCGCGTGGCCACCGTGGCGGTGAACTCCTTCCTGTTCAAGCATCCGGTCTTTGTCGGCGATCTGGTGAGCTTCTACGCCGATATCGAGAAGACGGGTCGCACCTCGATCACCGTGTCGGTGGAAGTCTATGCGCAGCGCATGCGCCACAGCCACGAGATCGTCAAGGTGACCGAAGCTATCCTGACCTATGTGGCGACAGACGACACAAGGCAACCGCGGGTGTTGCCAGCGATATAAGCGGCCGCCTGAAGCCGGCTCCCCTGTCAGGCATTCCTGGCGGGGCGCCGGCGCGAGGGTTCAGCGTCGGCTCTGAATGCTCTGAACGCCCGCGAGGAAAAGCGGAAATTTCCGCACGCACATGCAGCCGTTTCTGATTGTTTCGGCTCGCCTCAGATCCTTAAATGCTAATGATTATCATTTTCATTTAAGGAGAATTGCATGCGTTCGTACATCAGGTCTGCCGCGCTGCCGCCACGGCGCCCTCTCGCTTCCGTCGTCCTGGCCGCGGCCTGCGCCACACCAGTCCTGGCAGACGATTTGCAACGGCAAGGCAAACACATCGAACTGGCGCCGGTCACCGTCACGGGAACGCAGGCACCCGGTTCCAAGGTCGAAGCCTCCGGCTCGGCCAAATACGCGGCGCCGCTGCTCGATACGCCCCAGACCATCACAGTGGTGCCGCAGCACGTGCTGGAGGAGCAGAACGCCTTGAGCTTGCGGCAGGCGCTTTCCAACGTTTCCGGCATCACCTTCAACGCCGGCGAGGGCGGCGGCGGCTCCGGCGACAGCATCAATATCCGCGGCTTCAGCGCCAACGCGAACATGCAGATCGACGGTTTGCGCGACAGCGGGCAGAACAACCGTTCCGACCTCTTCAACCTCGAAGCGGTCGAGGTGATCAAGGGGCCGAATTCGGTCTTCGGCGGCGCCGGCACCACCGGCGGCAGCATCAACATGATCAGCAAGCAACCCAAGGCGGACAGGTTCACGCACGTCGGCGGCGGGCTCGGCACGGCCAGCTTCCACCGCCTGACCCTGGATACCAACCAGCCGCTGCCGTGGAACGGGCCCGCGGCAGTCGTCCGCCTGAACCTGATGGCGCACGAAAACGACGTGCCGGGGCGCGACGCCCTCGAACGCCGCCGCTGGGGCATCGCGCCGTCGATCACCTTCGGCATGCAATCGCCGACGCGCCTCACGCTGAGCTATTTCCACCAGCGCGACGACAACCTGCCCGACTACGGCGTGCCGGCGCTGAACGGCCAGCGGCTCGCGGGCGTCAGCCGGCACGCCTACTTCGGCTGGCGCAACGTGGACCGGGAGAACATCACCACCGACGCTGCCACCGTCAGGTTCGAACACGAATTCAACGACAACCTCAAGCTGCAGAACCTGACCCGCTATTCGCGCCTGCACCGCGACACCGTGATCTCGGCCTCGCACGTGAACCAGGCGGGGCTGCCGCCGGGCCGCTACCTGCCGGCCGGACCGCAGGGCTATGGCCGCGACTCGGCCACCGAGCTGTGGATCAACCAGACCAACCTGACCAGCCGCTTCGCCACCTTGGGGCTGGGACACACCCTGGTCAGTGGCTTCGAAATCTCACGCGAGACTTACGACCGGACTACCTATTCCTACAATCTCGCCAAATACTATCCCGCCAACGGTTTCGATCTCTCCAGCCCGCCAGGCTACTGGAGCGCGCCCACCAACCGGCGCGACAGCGCGCGCAACAAGACGTGGCTTGACGTCAAGGCGCTGTACGCGCTTGACACCATCGCCCTGGGCAAGCACTGGGACCTGAACCTCGGCCTGCGCTACGACTGGATAGATGGCAGCGCCGAGAGCACGCCGCTGGGCAAGGCGACCGACCGCGCGGACAGCACCACCAACCAGCTCAGCAGCCGGGCGGGCCTGGTGTTCAAGCCCACGGACAACGGCAGGATCTATTTCGCCTACGGCACGTCCTTCAACCCGTCCGCCGAGTTCCTGGTCAGCACCGGCTCGGGCGTGAACAAAGCCACGGGGGGACTGGCGCCCGAGAAAAACAAGACCTATGAGCTCGGCAGCAAATGGGAGTTCATGGAGCGGCGCCTGGGGCTGAACGCGGCGCTGTTCCAGGTCGACAAGGACAACACGCGCGAACGCCTCTCCGATGGCAGCTACGCCCTGGCCGGCGAGCAGCGCGTGCGCGGCGTCGAGCTGGGCACGGCCGGCAAGGTGACGCCGAACTGGGACGTTTTCGCCAACTACACTTACCTGAACAGCAAGACACTCAAGTCACTGTCGCTGCCCGAGCGCGAAGGCAAGGCGCTGGCCAACACACCGGCGCACTCCTTCAGCCTGTGGACCACCTACCAGTTGCCAGCGGGCTGGACGCTGGGCTACGGCGCACGCTTCATCGGCAGGCGCAACGTGACGTCGGTGGGGGACGGCACGCTTGGTGCCTACCTGGTGCACAACGCCATGCTCGGCTACGCCCCGAACAAGAACCTCAAGTTCCAGCTCAACATCGACAACCTGTTCAACAAGGCCTATGTGGAGCGGGTGCGCCAGACGCTTGGCAGCGCATCGCGCTCGTCCGCGATCGAGTATGGCGATGGCCGGTTCGCGGTGCTGTCGGCCGTCTACTCCTTCTAACGCCACGCGCCGGGGTCAGCCAAATGATGATTCACATACCCGGCGTCCTGACGCCGGAACAGGTACGGGAAAGCGTGAGCCTGCTGACGGAGGCCAACTGGGCCGACGGCAAGGCGACCGCAGGATTCCAGTCCTCCCTCGCCAAGGACAATCTGCAATTGCCGCACGACTCCCCGCAGGGCAGGCACATCGCCGCAATGATCGAGCAGGCCTTGCGGCGCCATCCCCTGTTCTTCTCGGCGGCGCTGCCGGCCAGGATCTATCCCAAGCTGTTCAACGCCTATGCGGGCGGACAATCCTTCGGCACCCATGTCGACAATGCCATCCGCTACCTTCCAGACGGCTCGGACAGCATCCGCACGGACATCTCGGCCACGCTCTTCCTGTGCGGGCCCGACGACTACGACGGCGGCGAACTGATCATCGAGGACACCTATGGGACGCACGAGGTCAAGCTACCCGCCGGCGACATGATCCTGTATCCGGCTTCCAGCCTGCACCGTGTCAGCCCGGTGACCCGGGGCACGCGGCTATGCGCGTTCTTCTGGATCCAGAGCCTGCTGCGGGACGCCCGCCAGCGCGCCCTCCTGTTCGACCTGGATACCGCCATCCAGGAAATCGGRCATGCGCTTGGCCATGGACACGCCACCGTGGTGCGCCTCACCGGCGTCTACCACAACCTGCTGCGCGAATGGGCGACGCCCTGACCTTGGCCTCGGCCTTGATGCCGCGCAAATGGCGGCAGCGGCGGGGGCCGCCCATCCGCCGTATCGGCCAGGGACGCCCGCAGGCTCAATGGAAGCGCGAGAAGTCCGGGCGGCGCTTCTCGAAGAACGCCTTGAAGGCTTCCTTGGCTTCCGGCGCGTGCAGCATGCGCCGGAACACCTCGCCCTCCTCCGCCATCTTCGCTTGCACGGCCGCCTTGTCGCCGCCCTTCATCAGCCGCTTGGTTTCCCGCAGCGACGAAGCTGGCAGCGCGGCCAGCTTGCGCGCCTGCTGCTGCACGAAATCGTGCAACTCCGCCACCGGCAGCACGCGCGTCACCAGGCCGATCTGCAGCGCTTCCTGCGCGCCGAAGGCCTCGCCCAGCAGCAATTTCTCGGCGGCGCGCTGGTGACCCAGCAGGCGCGGCAACAGCATGCTCGATGCCGCCTCCGGGCACAGGCCCAGTTGCACGAACGGCAGCGACAGCTTCGCCGTCTCGGAGGCATAAACCAGATCGCAATGCAGCAGCATCGTGGTGCCCACGCCAACCGCCGGGCCACTTACCGCCGCCACCAGCGGCTTGCTCGCCTGGCTGATCTGCTGCAGGAACTGGAACACCGGTGCCGGCTGATCGCCTTCGCCCGAGGTGGGCGGGCGCTGCATGAAATCCTCAAGGTCGTTGCCCGCGGTAAAGACTTCCGCCTTGCCGCGGATCACGATCACGCGCACGGCGGGATCGGCATCGCCGGCGCGCAGTGCGTCGGCCATGGCCTGGTACATCGCCGCGGTGATGGCGTTCTTCTTGTCGAGACGATCGAACTCGATGGTCAGGATGCCTTGTTCGATAGTGGTCAGGATGCTCATGAAATCGTCTTCTCCTTACTGCCTGGTTGACTTGTCCGCCTTCCCCTTCGCAGGGAAATAAACCCGCTTATTCCACTTATTCCACTTATTCGAGCGGCGGCGGTTCTTCGCAAAGATAGCTCATCCCGAACGCCTTTGCTCCGACGTTGAGCGCCACCGTCAGGCTCATCGGCGCCAGCATCAGTTCCACATCGTGCTGCTGCGCGGTGCGCGCAAGCGACTGGAAGGCCGGCAGGGCGCGTATCGCCTCCGGAGGCCCCGCATAGCTGAGCGCCACCGCCGGGCTCAGCAATCGCCCGCTGCGAATGCAATGCTCCGCATGCGCCATCACGCGGCGCATGCCTTCGTCCGCGCCGCGCGCCTTGGCCACCGGCTCGGTCTGGCCGCGATGCATATGCACGATGGGGCGGATATTGAAAGCGCTGCCTAGCATATAGCGTCCCCACGTGATGCTGTTCTCGCCCTTTTGCCTGGCCCGCGTGTACATGTAGAGCAACTCGTCGGGCACGAGGAACATGTGCGCGGCATCGCGCAGGCGCGACTCGACGGCTTCCACCACGGCCTGCGCGCTGGCGCCGCCGTTCAGCATGCGGGCCGCTTCGCGCACGATCAGCGCCTGGCCCGGGCCGATCGCACCCGTATCGATCACCGTCAACTCGAACAGCCCCGTGCGCCCCGCGTCCTTGCGCAGCTTGAAGCTCTTGGCCACAGTGCCGACGACGGCGCCGGTGGCGTGCGCGTACAGCTTGCTGCGCGTGCTGGCGATGGTAAGCAGTAACGCGCGATCGCACGAAGTGACCACATGCCTGAGCATGTGGTCCTCGATTTCGCGCTCGAGCAAGGGAACGGATTCGGCGTAATGGTCCTGCTTTCCCACCAGGTACTGCTCGTAGAGCGACGGCAAGGCGGGCTCGTCGCGCACGTCGGCCACGAAGCGGTCGCCCGCGCGAATGCGGAACGGCACCGTCTGTACCCCGAGTTCGGCCATCAGCGCGCGAGGCATATCGCACGCGGCGTCGGCCAGAATGACTGTCTCCTGCATCTGGTTGTCTCCTCCCTGTCAGGTGAGCCGCGTCGAGGCGGCAGCTGTCTCCTTGTTATGGCACTGCATTCTTCACCTGATCGGGGGTTCCGGGGAGAGGATGGTATTCAGTCGCCGGCGCCGAACCGATGCGCCGGCCCTCTCCCCCGGCCCCTCCCGCAAGCGGGAGAGGGGAGCAGGACGTTGGCAAGCGGCGTGTTTCGCCGCCGTGACGCACCTGCTCTTTGTGGCGCGTTTAAACGCGCTCGAAGATACCTGCGGCACCCATGCCGGTGCCGACGCACATGGTCACCATGCCGTACTTCAGGTTGTTGCGGCGCAGCGCGTGCACTACGGTGGCCGAACGGATCGCGCCGGTGGCGCCCAGCGGGTGGCCCAGTGCAATGGCGCCGCCCATCGGGTTGACCTTGGCCGGGTCCAGCTGCAGGTCGCGCATCACCGCCAGCGATTGCGCGGCGAAGGCTTCGTTCAGCTCGATCCAGTCGATCTGGTCCTGCGTCAGGCCGGCTGCCTTCAGCGCCGCGGGAATCGCTTCCTTCGGGCCGATGCCCATGATCTCGGGCGGCACGCCGCGCACCGCGAACGACACGAAGCGCGCCAGCGGTACCAGGTTGAACTGCTTGAGGATCCTTTCCGAAACCAGGATCAGCGCGCCGGCGCCGTCCGAGGTCTGCGAGCTGTTGCCGGCGGTGACGCTGCCCTTGTTGGCAAACACCGGGCGCAGCTTGCCCAGGCCTTCGATGGAGGTCTCCGGACGCGGGCCTTCGTCGAGCGACAGGGTGCGCGTCTTCACGTCGACCTGGCCGCTGGCCAGGTTGGGGAATTTCTCGACGATATCCACCGGGGTGATCTCGTCCTTGAACTCGCCGGCCTGCTGCGCGCGGATCGCCTTCTGGTGCGAAGCGAGCGAGAAGGCATCCTGATCCTCGCGGCTGACCTGCCACTTCTGCGCGACCTTCTCGGCGGTCAGGCCCATGCCGTAGGCAATGCCGATGTTCTCGTCGCGCTCGAAGATCGACGGCGACATCGACGGCGAGTTGCCCATCATCGGCACCATGCTCATCGATTCCACGCCGGCGGCGATCATCACATCGGATTCACCCACGCGGATGCGGTCGGCCGCCATCGCCACCGCCGACACGCCCGAGGCGCAGAAACGGTTGACGGTGATGCCGCCCACGGTGTTCGGCAGGCCGGACAGCAGCGCGCCGATACGCGCCACGTTCAGGCCCTGCTGTGCCTCGGGAATCGCGCAGCCGACGATGGCATCTTCGATCAACTTCGGATCGAGATTGGGCACCTGCGCCACGGCCGCGCGCAGGATGGTGGCCAGCAGGTCGTCCGGGCGGGTGTTCTTGTACGCGCCCTTGGGTGCCTTGCCGATCGGCGTGCGGGTCGCGGCAACGATGTATGCGTCTTGCAGTTGTTTCATGATGTCGGTTCCTCGCTTGCCTTAGTTGCGCACCGGCTTGCCGGTCTGCAGCATGCCCATGATGCGTTCCTGGGTCTTGCCCGTGCCGAGCAGGTCGACAAAGGCCTTGCGTTCCAGCGCCAGCAGCCACTCCTCGCTGACCAGCGAGCCGGCCTCCACGTCGCCGCCGCACACTGCCTCGGCAATGCGGCTGGCGATCAGGAAGTCGTGCGCGGAGATAAAGCCGCCGTCGCGCATATTGGCCAGCGACGCCTTGATGGTGGCGATGCCCGAGCGGCCGGCAACCGGCACCAGCGTGCCCGGCATCGGCGCGCGGTAGCCTGCGTTGGCCAGCGCGCGTACTTCGTTCTGTGCCACGTAGAGCAGCTCATGCACGTTGAACACGATGGTGTCCGACGGCTGCAGGTAGCCCATCTTCTGCGCGTCCAGCGCCGAAGCCGAAACCTTGGCCATGGCGGCTGCCTGGAAACGGTTGGTGAGGAACTGCAGGTAGTTGGTGCTGCCGGCGGCTTGTGCCGCGCGCGCAGCCGCCAAAGCCGCTTCCTTCAGCCCGCCGCCTGCCGGCACCAGGCCCACGCCCACTTCCACCAGGCCGATATAGGTTTCCAGCGCGGCCACGCGCCTGGCCGAATGCAGCATCAGTTCGCAGCCGCCGCCCAGCGCAATGCCGGACGCTGCCGACACCACCGGCACGGCAGAGTACTTCACGCGCATCATGCCGTCCTGGAAYTTCTTGACGAASGGCTCGATGCCCTTGGCGCCGCCCATCATGAAGGCCGGCATCGCGGCTTCCAGGTTGGCACCCGCGGAGAACGGGCCGCCCGGCGCGCCCAGTTGCAGCGACGTGGGCTGCCACACCACCAGACCCTTGTACCCGACTTCCGCCAGGTCGATGGCGCGCGTCAGGCCGTCGATCACGTCCGGCCCGATGGTGTTCATCTTGCTCTTGAACGAGACCACCAGCACATCGTCCTGGCCTTCGCTCACCCAGATGCGCACGGCATCGTTTTCTTCCACGGTACGGCCTGCCTTGCGCGGATCGGCGGCAGCCGTGCCCTTGACCGCGGCGCGGAACACCTGGCGCTCGTAGACCGGCAGCGCGTTGCGCTGCACGAAGGCCTGCGCGGCGGGAGACCACGAACCCTGCGCGCCGTGCACGCCCTGGTTGTCAGCGACGGGGCCTTCGAACACCCACGACGGCAGCGCTGCGCTGGACAAGCCCTTGCCCGCGTCGATGTCTTCCTTCACCCACCCGGCAACCTGCTTCCAGCCAGCCGACTGCCAGTCCTCGAAGGGGCCCGAATTCCAGCCGAAGCCCCAGCGGATCGCCAGGTCGATATCGGCGGCGGAGCCGGCGATCTGCTCGAGGTAGACGCCGATATAGTGGAACACGTCGCGGAACACGGCCCACAGGAACTGCGCCTGCGGGTTGGTGGATTCGCGCAGCAGCTTGATGCGCTCGGCCGGTTCCTTCTTCAGCATGCGCACGATGATCTCGTCGGCCTTCTTGCCCGAGTCGACGTACTGGCCGGTCTTGGGGTCCAGCACCTTGATGGCCTTGCCTTCCTTCTTGTAGAAGCCGGCGCCGGTCTTCTGGCCCAATGCGCCCGCATCCACCAGGCCCTTGAGCACGGCGGGCGTCTTGTACACCGGCGCGAACGGATCGTCCAGCAGGGTGTCCTGCATGGTCTTGATCACGTGGGCCATGGTGTCCAGGCCCACCACGTCGGCGGTGCGGAAGGTGGCGGACTTGGCGCGGCCCAGCTTGGAGCCGGTCAGGTCGTCGACCACATCGAACGGGATGCCGTATTTCTCGGCCTCGGCGAACACCGCCAGGATCGAGAAGATGCCAACGCGGTTGGCGATGAAGTTGGGGGTGTCCTTGGCGCGCACCACGCCCTTGCCGAGCGTGGAGGTCAGGAAGGTTTCCAGGCGGTCCAGGATCGCGGGCTGCGTGGTGGCGGTCGGGATCAGCTCCACCAGGTGCATGTAGCGCGGCGGGTTGAAGAAGTGCACGCCGCAGAAGCGCGATTTCAGGTCCGCGTCGAAGCCGTCGGACAGCGCGGTGATCGACAGGCCCGAGGTATTGGTGGCGAAGATGGTGTGCGAGGCCAGGTGTGGCGCGACCTTCTTGTACAGGTCGTGCTTCCAGTCCATGCGCTCGGCGATCGCCTCGATCACCACGTCGCATTCCTTGAGCAGCGCGAGGTCGTCTTCGTAGTTGGCGGCCTGGATCAGGCCGGCTTCGTCCTTGATGCCGAGCGGCGCCGGCGAGAGTTTCTTCAGGTTCTCGATGGCGCGCAGCGAGATGCCGTTCTTGGGGCCTTCCTTGGCGGGAAGGTCGAACAGCACCACAGGCACGCGGGCATTGACGAGATGGGCGGCGATCTGCGCCCCCATGACGCCGGCACCCAGCACGGCGACCTTCTTGACGATGAAATTGGACATGCGCGCTCCTAGGAAAGTGAGCGTTGAGATGAGGTGGGTTGGCGGCGCGCCGCGCTGGCTTTGCTGTTGCCGCTGGTGCGCTAATACAACCGTGTTAAATCAAGACGGCCAGTCAGAACAAATCCGCGTCCAGCGCCATCAGCGTCGCCGAACCGGCACGCGCCATGCGGATCTGCGACGCGGTCTCCGGCAGCAGCCTGGCAAAGTAGAAGCGCGCGGTAGCCAGCTTGCTGGTGTAGAACTTGTCGCCGCTGGCTTCCTTCTCCAGCGCGATCTTGGCCATGCGGGCCCAGAAGTACGAGAACACCAGGTGACCCACCACGCGCAGGTAAGGCACCGCGGCGGCGCCGACTTCGTCGGGGTTGGCCATGGCCTTCATGCCGATTTCCATGGTGAGCTTCTGCACCTTGTCGCCCAGGTCCGCCAGCGGGTTGACGAACTCCTGCATGGCTTCGTTGGTGCCTTCTTCCTCGACGAACGCTTGCACGATCTTGCCGAAGGCCTTCATCTTGGCGCCCATGTCGCCCAGGATCTTGCGGCCCAGCAGGTCCAGCGCCTGGATGGTGTTGGTGCCCTCGTAGATCATGTTGATGCGCGCGTCGCGCACATGCTGCTCCATGCCCCACTCGGCAATATAGCCGTGGCCGCCGAACACCTGCATGCCCTCATTGGTGGCGGTGAACGCATTGTCGGTCAGGAAGGCCTTGATCACCGGCGTCAGCAATGCGACGAGATCACCAGCCTCCTTGCGCACGGATTCGTCCGGATGCGACAGTTCGCGGTCGATCTGCAGCGCGGTCCAGTAGCTGAACGCGCGGCCGCCTTCGGCGAAGGCCTTCTGCGTCAGCAGCATGCGGCGCACGTCGGGGTGCACGATGATCGGGTCGGCCGGCTTGTCCGGTGCCTTGGGACCGGTCAGCGCGCGCATCTGCAGGCGGTCCTTGGCGTAGGCCAGCGAGTTCTGGTAGGCCACTTCGGTCAGGCCCAGGCCCTGCATGCCAACGCCCAGGCGGGCGGCGTTCATCATCACGAACATGGCGTTCAGACCCTTATTGGGCTCGCCCACCATCCAGCCGCGCGCGCCATCCAGGTTCATCACGCAGGTGGCGTTGCCGTGGATGCCCATCTTGTGCTCGATCGAACCGCACTGGATGCCGTTGCGCTCGCCCGGGTTGCCATTGGCGTCGGGGATGAACTTCGGCACCACGAACAGCGAGATGCCCTTGGTGCCCTGCGGCGCGTCCGGCAGGCGCGCCAGCACCAGGTGGATGATATTGGCGGAGAGATCGTGCTCGCCGGCCGAGATGAAGATCTTGGTGCCGCTGATGCTGTAGGAACCGTCGCCTTGCGGCTCGGCCTTGCTGCGCAGGATGCCCAGGTCGGTGCCGCAATGCGGCTCGGTCAGGCACATGGTGCCGGTCCATTCGCCGGAGACCAATTTGGGCAGGTAGACCTTCTGCAGCTCGGGCGTGCCGTGCGCGTGCAGCGCCTCATACGCGCCGTGCGACAGACCGGGGTACATGGTCCACGCCTGGTTGGCCGAGTTCAGCATCTCGTACAGCGCGTTGTTGACCAGGATGGGCAGGCCCTGGCCGCCGTATTCCGGGTCGCAGCCCAGCGCCGGCCAGCCGGCTTCCACGTACTGCTGGTAGGCTTCCTTGAAGCCCTTGGGCGCGGTCACCACGCCGTCGCCGACGTAGGTGCAGCCTTCGCGGTCGCCGCTCTGGTTGAGCGGGAACACCACTTCGGAGCAGAACTTGCCGGCTTCCTCGAGCACCTGGTTGATGGTGTCCGCGTCGATGTCTGCGTGCTTCGGCAGCGCCTTGAGTTCGGCTTCCACGCCGAGCAATTCATGGAGCACGAACTGCATGTCGCGCAACGGTGCGGTGTACTGGCCCATCAAAGACTCCTTGGAGGTTTGCAAAGCCGCTACGCCGCCCGTGCACGATCCGGCACGGGACGCCGCGGCGGCGTCAGGTACGGTAAGACTGAATCAACTTGTTGAGTGCGACCATGGCAAGCTCCGCACTGGCGGGCAGCCGCAGGAAACGGGCGTCGTGATGCAAGCCTAGTTCAAGGCTGTACATTTCAAACAGCATCAGGCGCGGATCGCAGTCCGCGCGCAGGTGCCCCTGTTCCTTGGCCTGGTCGATGGCACGCGTGAGCGCGGCGCGCCAGATGGTGACGCTCTTGACGAGCTCGTCACGCACCGGGCTTTCCGCGCGGTCGTCGTACTCCACCGCCCCGCTGATGTAGATGCATCCCGTGGTCACTTCCTGGATGCGCTTTTCCATCCAGCGGCGCACCATGGACTGCAAGCGCGGCAAGCCTCGCGGTTCGTGCAGCGAGGGGTAGAAGACCTCTTGCTCGAAACGGCGGTGATACTCGCGCACCACTTCCACCTGCAGGTCCTCGCGCGAACCGAAATGCGCGAACACGCCGCTTTTGCTCATCTGCATGCGTTCCGCCAACAAGCCGATGGTCAAGCCTTCGAGCCCGTCGCGGGACGACAGCTCCAGCGCGGCATCCAGAATCGCCACGCGCGTCATTTCCCCCTTGCGCATGGGCGCGGGAGACGCGGAAGTGCCGGATTCGAGACGAGCTGACTGGTGTCGCATGATTATTTCTCCGTTCTTCGCTGCGCGATCCTGATCGCGCAGCGTTTGACCCTGACGTAGTGCTTTTTTCGCTGCCTGGCTGCCTGTTATCACCGCCCGGCAGACGCGAATGCACGCAGTCTAAGGCAAAAAAGAACGATCGTTCAGATTATTGTGATGGCGCTCGCCGGCAGCAAGCTTTTAATTAGATCGGGGTTTCTAAACGCAGCGGCCGCGCCTCTTGCGCTGCAACATGCCACGGCGCAGCGAGGCAGCGATATTTCCCGCCCCCGTGCCGCAAAGCAACATGCCCGCGCGGCCCGGCGCATTGTCCCGCGATCAGTAGCGCCCTGTCACGCCCGCGATGATCACGCCGACGCGCAGCACCATATACGCGGCCCAGCTTCCCATGCGGCGCAACGCCGAGCGCCGCGCATGGGTGGCGGCCTTGACCTCGACGCTGCGCGAGGCAATGGCAAGCTCCAGTTCCTGGCGCAGTTCGGCGCAAAACGCGCCGTCGGAGACCACCACGTTGGCCTCGCGCGCCAGCAGCAGGCTGAACGGGTCCAGGTTGCTGGATCCCACCGTGGCCCAGGCATCGTCGATCACAGCCACCTTGGCGTGCAGGAAACTCTCGCCGTATTCGTGGATCTCCAYGCCAGCGCCGAGCAAGGTCGCATACAGCGCGTGCGTCGCATAGTGCTGCAGGCGGTACTCGACCATGCCCTGCAGCAGCAGCCGCACGCGCACGCCGCGCTTGCGGCAGGCCAGCAAGGCGCGGCGCATCTTGTGCCCGGGCAGGAAGTACGCATTGGCGATGATGACCTCCCGCCGCGCGCCGCCCAGCGCCTGCAGGTACTGGCGCTCGATGGCGCGGCGGTTGCGCAGGTTGTCGCGCAAGAGCAGCGCGGCGCGCATGCCGCCGGCGAGGTCCTGGCGCGGCAGCGGCAGGTCGGTGATCAGCGGGAACTCGGCCGCCACGCCGGCCAGGCCGACGGTGCGCATTTCGCCGCGCAGCGAAAGCTGCCACCACAGGCGTTCGGCGGTCAGCGCGATCTGGTTGACCAGCGGGCCCCGCACCGCCACGGCGAAGTCATAGCGCGGGCCCAGCCCCGCGCTCTCGAAAGGCCCGTGGTTGTGGTCGTCGATGATATTGATGCCGCCAACGAAGCCGATCTGCTGGTCGATCACCGCCAGCTTCCGGTGCAGCCGGCGCAGGTTGCGCCGCGCCAGGCTGAAGCGGCGCACGGGGCGGAAGATCTTCAGGCACACGCCGCCATCGCGCAAGCGCGCGGCGAGCCCGGCCGGCATGTCGCCGGCGCCGAAGCCATCCACGACCAGGCGCACGATCACGCCACGCCCGGCAGCGCGGATCAGGGCATCGCTCACTGCCGTGCCAACCTCGTCATCGGCATAGATATAGGTTTCCAGCGAAACCGAGAACACAGCCTGGTCGATAGCGGCAATCAGGGCGGGGAAAAACTCCTGGCCGCCACGCAGCAGGCGGACGGCGTTGCCGCCCAAGGGCTTGCCGCGGCGCCACTCGGAACGCAGCGGACCGGCGCGCCGCGGCGCGCGCGGGGGCGCCGGCGCATCGGCATCGTCGCGCGAGGCGGCAATGCCGCAGGGCAGCGCGTACGGCTGGCGTGGGATCGGAATCGGGGACATGGGGCACATTATCAGGCACGCCGATGTCCCGTGCGCGCCAAAGGCGGCGCGCACGGCGCACTGTTCCGGCCTTTCCGGCCGTTCTCTGCTATCGTCGGCGCTTTATCCCCTCACCGCCCCGACATCGTGAAGGTTTTCGGCATCTCCGGTTCGTCCGGCAGCGGCAAGACCACGCTGCTGGATCAGTTGATCCCGCGTTTCGTCGCAGCCGGGCTGCGCGTGGCCGGCGTCAAGCACACCCACCACGGCTTCGACCCCGACACCCCTGGCAAGGAYTCCTGGCGCATGCGCSMGGCCGGATGCGCCAATGTCGTGCTGGTSGGCGCGCGYCACCTGACGCTGATGCGCCACTACCCCGAGTCCGAAGCCTCGCCCGAACTGGCCGACGCGCTTGCCGTGCTGCCAGCCGGCACCGACCTGGTGCTGGTGGAAGGCTACAAGCACAGCGATTTCCCCAAGCTGGAAGTGTTCCGGCCGGACCTTGGCAGGCCGTCGCTATGGCCGCAGGTGCGGAGCATTGTGGCCATAGCCAGCGACAAACCGGAGGCGGTGGCCATGCTCACCGCCCTGCCCGTGCTGGACCTGTCCGACCTCGATGCCATCTGCCAACTGATCCAGGATGGCGCGCTCGAACTCACGCCAGCCCTGGCCGCCACCCTGGCGCAGCCTCACCAGACGCGATAGACGTGGCCGCTGCGCGGCCCCTCGATGCTGCGCTGGTAGGCCAATGCGACACGCGCCGCCGGCACCGCCTCGAAAC
>NZ_JBFTLX010000029.1:0-42342 GCF_056396665.1 Cupriavidus sp. 05T313
CCCCCAAGAGCCTACCTTGTTTCTCGTTGGGCGCATGGGGAGCGCTCACCAACAGGTGCTGGACGTCATTGCTAGGCGGCGCGGCATCCTTACTTGAATACGCGGTCAACGGACGTGCGGCGCAACAACGCGGCGCGAAGCGGACGGCGGATGGAGGTAAGTATGAGTGGTTGGAAAACCCTTCATCTTCCCGGAGTCGGGCGGGCATTGCAGGTCCGTTTCAGACAACCGGTACCCGGAGTGAATCGGGCATTGCAGGTCCGCCTCGCGCATCCGGTCGCTGGCCGCGCCTTACGGAGCGGTCGCGCAACATTGAAATATGCCCTGAACAGTCTCGGGGTGTTGTCTGCRGTCGCAGCTGTATCGCTATCGGTCAGCCAGGAGTGGCGTACGGCCCTCGCTGGCGCGCTGGCCGGCGAGGAAGCGCCCGCGGTACTGATGGAAGCGGCGGTGCCTGCCAGTACGGCCGACGTGGCCGCGGCCAAGATCGGTCTGGCGCCGGCCAAGCCCGTGGGTCTGCCCACGGTGTCCGGCACCGACGACTGGGGCCAGCCGGCCGGCAAGGTGCCCTCCGTGGCCCACCTGGCCGCGCAGATCCCGGCGCAGCGCGTGGCGCTGGATGCACGCAACCCGGCTACGCTGGGCAGCGCGCGCGAGCAGGCAGTCGTGGCTGAGTACATCGCACGCAAGTACCGCGTGGCGGCGCAGGCAACCGCGCAGCTGGTGAAGGCCGCGTACCTGACCGGGCGTGAGGTTGGCATTGATCCGCTGCTGATCCTGGGCGTGATCGCCATCGAGTCCAGCTTCAACCCGTACGCCGAGAGCGGCGTGGGCGCGCAGGGCCTGATGCAGGTGATGACCAAGGTCCACCAGGACAAGTACGAGGCCGTGGGCGGCGTGGCAGCCGCGCTCAACCCGTACGCCAATATCAAGATCGGCGCGCTGGTGCTGAAGGACTGCATCGCCCGCGCGGGTTCGCTGGAAGGCGGCCTGAAGTACTACGTCGGCGCAGCGACCACCAACACCGACGGCGGCTATGGGGCTAAGGTGCTGGCAGAGCGTGCCCGCCTGCGTCAGCTGCCGGGCGTACGCAGCGTCACGGCTGAGCCCGTGGCTGCCAAGCCGGAAGTGACTACCGACGCCAAGTCGCAGGCAGAGCACCATCAAGGTACGGCCAGCGACAAGCTGGAAGCCGCCGGGAACGTGCCGAGAAGCGCCTGATACGCACCGGCGGCGGCCTGGACGGCTGCTGCTTGCCGGCACGCGCGAGAAGGCGCCTCCGGGCCCGCCAGGACAAGACGGAGCCGGCAAGCAGAAAAAAAGCACCCACAGGGGTGCTTTTTTTCGTTTGGGTCTCGTTTGTGCATCCCTCAGGCGAAGAACTTGCCCAGTCGCGCCATGGCTTCCTCGATGTTCTCCATGGAGGTCGCATACGAGATCCGGATATAGTCGCTGGCCGTATAGGGACCAAAATCCTGACCCGGTACCATGACCACGCCCGCATCGCGCAGCATGGCCTGGGTCAGGGTGTCGGCGTCGCCCGCGGCGGGGTGGTTGACGCCCCGGCAGTCCGCATACACGTAGAAAGCGCCATCCGGCTTGACCGGCACCCGCAGGCCGAGCGATTCCAGCGCCGGCACGATGGCGTCGCGGCGGCGATGGAATTCGGCCTTGCGTGCGTCATAGATGGCCAGCGCTTCGGGGGAGAAACAGGCCAGCGCCGCGTGCTGGGCCACCGCCGAGGCGCAGATAAACAGATTCTGCGCCACTTTCTCGAAGGCATTCACCAGTTCGTCCGGCACCACCAGCCAGCCTAGGCGCCAGCCGGTCATATTGAAGTACTTGGAGAAGCTGTTGACGGTGATCACATCGTCGTCCAGGCTCAGCGCCGATACCGGCGGCGCGTCGTACGACAGGCCCTGGTAAATCTCGTCGACGATGGCGAAGCCCTGGCGGGCGCGTACGGCCCTAAGGATGCGCGCCAGCTCATCCGGCAGGATCGAGGTGCCGGTGGGGTTGGAGGGCGAGGCCAGCAGCACGCCACGGGTCTGCTCGCCCCAGTGTGCTTCCACCTGCGCGGCCGTGAGCTGGAAGCGCTGGGCCGGGCCGCTCGGGATCATCCTGGCACGGCCGTCGAAGGCTGCGACGAAATGGCGGTTGCAGGGATAGCTGGGGTCCGGCATCAGCACCTCGGCGCCGATCTCCACCATCACGGCGCACGCCAGCAGCAGCGCGCCCGAGGCGCCGGCGGTGACTATCACGCGGCGCGCCGGGATGTCGATCCCGTACATGGTCTTGTAATAGCCGGCGATGGCCTCGCGCAGCGGCGCGATGCCCAGCGCGCCGGTGTACTGGGTGACGCCCCGGCGCATGGCCGCCTCGGCCGCCCGCACGACTGGCTCGGCGGCGGTGAAGTCGGGCTCGCCAATGCCCATGTGGATGATGTGGCGCCCGGCACGCTCGAGTTCGGCGGCCTGCTTGGCCAGCTCCATCACGTGGAAGGCATCGATATTGGCAAGTCGGGAGGCGGTGGCGAGGCGCTGCATGTCCATGGCGGGAATAGGCTTGGTGGGCTGGGTTCGGGGAGGAGGTGCGAAGTTAAAGCGGAATTAAGCCGAGTTGATCGGCGTAGAAGTAAAAACACCCGCCGGAGCGGGTGTCTGAACGGCAAGCCTGGCGCCGTGAACGGCGCAGGTTGCCGTCGCTCAGCGTCGGGCGGCCAGTTCGGGCGCGCGCACCTTGGCGGCCAGCTTGTCCAGCACGCCGTTGACGTATTTATAGCCTTCCACGCCGCCGAAGGTCTTGGTCAGTTCCACGGCTTCGTTGATGACAACCTTGTACGGGATGTCGACGCAGTGGATCAGCTCGTAGCTGCCGATCAGCAGGGCAGCGCGCTCCACCGGCGACAGCTCGGCCACCGGGCGGTCCAGGAAAGGCTCGAACGCACCGGTCAGCCTGGTTTCTTCGCGGATGGCGCCATTGAGCAGGGCGTCGAAGTGCTCGCGGTCAGCCTTGTTGAAGCCTTGGGCGTCGTGCAGATGGGCCTGGATCGCATCGGTATCGTTGCGATTCAGCAGCCACTGGTACAGGCCCTGCAGTGCGAGTTCGCGCGAGCGGCGGCGCGCGCTCTTGGGCGCTGCCTTGGGCTCGGACTTGGCGGCGGGCTTGGCGCCGGCGTCGTCCGCCGRCTTGCCGGCGGGGTTGCTGCTATCGGGCGCGTCACTCATCGTCGTCCTCGTCTTCATCCTCTTCCTGGCCGCGCAGCGAATCCAGCGCGGAGACCAGGTTTGCCATTTCCACCGCGGCGCGGGCACAATCGCGGCCCTTCTCGCGGGTGCGGGCGTGAGCCTGGGCGTCGGTGTCGACGGTCAGGATGCCGTTGGAGATGGSCACGTTGAAGTCCAGTCCGACGCGGGTGATGCCGGCGCCGGATTCGTTCGAGACCAGCTCGAAGTGGTAGGTCTCGCCGCGGACCACCGCGCCAAGCGCGATCAGTGCGTCGAACTGGCCGCTTTCGGCCATCTTTTGCAGTGCCAGCGGAATCTCGAGGGCGCCGGGCACGGTCACCACCAGGGTGTCCTCGCCTTCGATGCCCAGCTTTTCCAGTTCGGCCACGCAGGCTTCGCGCAGTTCGTCGCAAACCGGCTCGTTGAAGCGCGCTTGCACGATGCCGATGCGCAGGCCTTCACCTTCGAGGTTGCTGGGATAGAAACCGTGATCCATCTTGTGTTCTCCTGGGTTCGGGGTGGCGGCCGGCGATAGGATTGCGGCCGCCGGATATCCGGTAGTTCAGTTTGCCTGGCCGCCGCTCATGGGCTGGTAGCCAGTCACTTCAAGGTCATAGCCGGTCATGCTCGGCATTTTTAGCGGGGAAGCCAGCACACGCATCTTGCCCACGCCGAGATCCTTGAGGATCTGGGCGCCGGTGCCATAGGTGCGCAGGTCCGGCTTCACACGGGGGCGATTCTGCGGGGCATCAAGGGCCGAGAACTGCGTGAACAGCTGCTCCGCCGTGTCCCCGCAGTTCAGCAGCACCATCACGCCGTGATCGGCCTGGGCGATGGCCTCGAGCGCGGCGGGCACGCTCCACGAATGCGTGGTGCGCGACACTTCGAGCAGGTCCAGGGTGGACAGCGGCTCGTGCACCCGCACCAGCGTTTCGCGGTCGGGCTGCGGCGCACCCTTGACCAGCGCCAGGTGCGCGCGGCCGCTCGGCTTGTCGCGATAGATGATGCTGTTGAAGGTGCCGTAGGGCGTTTGCATGGTGCGCTCGCCGGCGCGCTCGATAATGCTCTCGGTGCGGCTGCGGTAGTGAATCAGGTCGGCAATGGTGCCGATCTTGATGTCATGCTCCTGCGCGAACTCGACCAGGTCGGGCAGGCGCGCCATGGTGCCGTCGTCCTTCATGATCTCGCAGATCACGGCAGCCGGCGTAAGGCCGGCCAGGGCGCCCAGGTCGCAGCCGGCCTCGGTATGGCCCGCGCGGRTCAGCACGCCACCGGGCTGGGCMRTCAGCGGGAAGATATGGCCGGGCTGGACCAGGTCTGTGGCGCGGGCGTCCTTTGCCACGGCGGCCTGCACGGTACGGGCCCGGTCGGCTGCCGAAATGCCGGTAGTGACGCCCTCGGCCGCTTCGATCGATACCGTGAAGTTGGTGCCGTGGACGGTGCCGTTGCGGCTGACCATGGGTTGCAGCTCAAGCTGGCGGCAGCGCTCGGCGGTCAGCGTCAGGCAGATCAGGCCGCGGCCATACTTGGCCATGAAGTTGATCGCCTCCGGTGTGACGAAATCGGCAGCCAGCACCAGGTCGCCCTCGTTCTCGCGGTCTTCCTCGTCAACCAGGATAACCATGCGGCCGGCRCGRATKTCGGCAATGATKTCTTCKGTACGGGCGATTGTCATGGCATGCAGGCTGGAAAGCGGGCTGAGGTTGGGGCTGGAATTCTGGCTGAATTTCGGGCGGGATGGCTTGCTGGCCGGCTGTCGGCACCGGCTCGCCGGGACCCGCCTTGGGGGGAAACCGGCCGGCCGCGGCAGCGGTCTGGCCCAATATTGTACGTCAACCGCGCGCCGCAAGGCGCGCGCTGCCCCCCGGGGACTTCCCGGTGGCGGTTGGCGCTTGGGGTGCGTGGCAATGGCGGCCGGCTAGCGGCGCCTGGAAGAGCGCATATCAGGCGGCTTTCGGCGCGCTCAGCATGCGTTCCACGTACCGTGCGATCAGATCGATCTCCAGGTTCACGCGCGCGCCGGGCTTGAGATCCTGCAGCGTGGTGACCTCGATCGTGTGGGGGATCAGGTTGATCGAGAAGGTGCAGCTGTCCTGCTCGTCAATGACCTTGTTGACCGTGAGCGATACGCCGTTGACTACCACCGACCCCTTGTAGGCCAGGTAGCGTCCGAGCTCGCGCGGGGCGCGCACGCGCAACTCGTGGGATTCGCCTACCGGAGCGAAGTGCGTGACTTCGCCTAGCCCGTCGACATGGCCGGATACCAGATGGCCACCGAGACGGTCGGCCAGGGTCAGCGCCTTTTCCAGGTTGACGCGGCCTGGCTTGTCGAGGCCGGCGGTCTTGTCGAGTGACTCACGCGATACATCCACGTCGAAGGCGTCTCCGTCCAGCGCGATCACCGTCATGCAAGCGCCCTGGATGGCGATGCTGTCACCCAGGATGACATCGGACAGGTCAAGCCCGGGAGCGCGGATGCGCAGGCGCACGCCGGCGTCGGCTGCGGCTTCGCTGGCACCCAGCGGGGAAACGGATTCGATGCGGCCGACGGCCGCGACAATGCCAGTGAACATGGTCGGTGCGAAATGCGATGGGAAAACACGCATGCTAGCAGGTGCGGCGCCAGTTCGTATTTGCCCGCGGCTTCCTGTCGGGGGGGGCGGCAGGCGGTCAGGCGTGGTCGGCGCGGCGTGCGATCAGCCGCAGGTCTTCCCCGATCATGCGTACGTCGTGCCAGCGGAAGGCCGCGGCGTCCTGCAGCCGTGCCAGGGGCGGCAACTGGAACATGCCTTGCGCATCTCCCAGCAGCTTGGGCGCCAGGTAGACCAGCAGTTCGTCGGCGCAATGCTCGCGGATCAGCGAGCCGTTCAGCTTGAACCCGGCTTCCACATGCAGCTCGTTGACGCCGCGCCGCCCAAGTTCTTCCAGCATGTGGCGCAGTTCCACCTTGCCGTGCGGATTGGGCAGCACCACCACCTCGGCGCCGCGAGCCTCCAGCGCGCGCCGGCGCGCGCCGTCGTCGAATGCGCAGAACACCAGCACCGGCTTGGCAAAATCGCCGGTGTCCGGTGTCAGCAGGCGTGCGTCCAGCGGGATCTCCAGCCGGGAGTCCACCACCACGCGCTGTGGCTGGCGTGGCGTGTCCACGGCGCGCACATTCAGCTGTGGGTTGTCGTCGCGCACGGTGCCGATGCCGGTGAGGATGGCGCTTGCGCGCGCGCGCCAGGCATGGCCATCGTCGCGTGCCGCCTGGCCGGTAATCCACTGGCTGGTGCCATCGTGCAGCGCGGTACCGCCGTCGAGCGAGGCGGCAACCTTGATCCGCACCCAGGGCAGTCCGCGCGTCATGCGGTTGACAAATCCGATATTGAGTTCGCGGGCTTCTTTTTCCAGGAGCCCGCAGCGCACGTCCACGCCGGCTTCGCGCAGCCGTTGCAAGCCGCGGCCGGAAACGGTGGGATTCGGGTCTTCCATGGCCGCTACGACGCGCGCGATGCCGGCGCGCACCAGCGCATCCGCGCAGGGCGGCGTCCGGCCAAAATGGCTGCAAGGCTCCAGCGTGACGAAGGCCGTGGCGCCGGCCGGATCGTTGCCGCGCGCGGCGGCGTCCTTGAGCGCCTGTATCTCGGCGTGATCCTGTCCGGCGGGTTGCGTGAAGCCCTGGCCGATGATCTTGCCGTCCTTGGACAAAACGCAGCCAACGCGCGGATTGGGCGTGGTGGTGTACATGCCTCGCGCAGCTAGCGCGAGAGCTTGTGCCATGGCTGCGTGGTCGGTATCGGAGAACATGAGGCCTGGTGCTTCCTGCCGCGCGGGCGGCGAGTTGAGGTTGGTTTCAGTCTTCAAGTGTCAGGGCGGCGGGGGGCTGGTCGGGACCACCGCAATCGGTATCCTGGCCCGGCGTGCACAGGCGGATGCGACCGTGGGCACCGAGCCTTAGTTGCCGCTGTTCACCCTGGCAGGTCACGGTGAAGGTGGCGGCGAGGAAACCGCCTTGCTCTGAGCGAGAGTATCCCACAGCTGCCATGTGCAGCGTATGGTTGCCTTGCGTGGTCGAACGCAGTGCGATGCGCAGGCAGGCGCTGTGCAGTTCGACCATGGCCAGCAAGTCGCCATCGTGCCGGTCAGGCCCGTCGGTGCCGGAGGGCGGCAGTGTCAGGCGCCAGCCCTGGTCCAGCGTTGCCGCGCCGGGCAAGGGCGCCAGCAATACGTCCGCGCGCCGGGCAACGGCGGTGGCGCGCGCGAGTGCCAGCGAGCCGGCGAGCCGGTCGGCCGCCAGTACCACCTGCTGCCGCGCCAGCAAGCGCTGCCAGGACGGGTAGGCGAATGCCACGAGCATGGACAGCACGGCCAGGCAGGTCAGCAGTTCGGCGAGTGTTGCGCCGCCGCTTCGATGCCGGCGGCCATGCGAAGGCCGATGCCCCGGCATGTCAGCAAGCCCGCGGCAGCGGCACCGGCTTTGCCGCCAACGCGGGCTGCGCAAGCCACTCGCCGGTACTACGCAGAATCAGCGTGCCGCATGACGCGTCCGGCGCCTGGGGCACGGCGCGCAATTCGACGCAGCGCTCCAGCCCGCCGCTCGGGCAGGCGCTGGCGTTGATCCAGTGACGCGGGCGCGCCGGCGGCGCTGGCACGGGCAGTGGCCATTTGCCGGCTACCACCGCGCCGCCGGGTTCACTCGCGAAGCTCACGGTGGCCAGCGCGTGGCGCTCCAGTTCCAGCATCGCGCCAAGCATGGCGCTGCGCGCCTCGGCGCGCCAGCCTCGCTCCATATGCCGATGCCAGGCAGGCACGACCATCGCCGTGAGGATGGTCATCACCGTCAGCGTGACCAGCATTTCGAGCAGGGTGAATCCGGGCGGGCGAGGGTGGTGCGTCATGCGCATTCTCCATGGCGGCCGCCGGCCGATGCGTGGGAGCGCACCCGGTTTCCGGCGATTGATTGGGGGCACGTACCTGGCCACGTGCCGGGTGGCGGTTTTGGCAAGGGGTGGCTCATGGCGAGCCGGAGCGGATCAGTTCGCGCCAGCTARGGCGGCCGGTGCGGCGGCTGGCGACAGTGCGGTTATGCGGGACGGCACGCCCATGCTCCAGGGACCAGAGCGTGAGCGCTACGGCCTCGCGTGAGGCGATCCCGGGCTGTGGGGATCGTTCGGGTGGTAGCGGCACGCGGCCAAGAACGACCGCCGCATGGGCACCCGCGTCCAGCCCGGTCGTTGCATAAATTAGGGGGCCTCCGGCATGCTCGCTGATGGTGGATTCGCCGCTCAACGCATGAATCAGGTAAATGCGCTGATGTGCATCGGGCGTGCGCGTCACCACGCCGAGGTAGCCCGGATCGGCGGGAATGAGCCGGTCCAGCCGTTCGCCGGGGTTGGGAAAGGTCAGGTGCCAGCCTGCCGTCGCTGGCTGACCGGGGCGGTCTGCTTCGCGGGGCTGGCGGCGCAGCACGACGCCGTCTCCGCGGGAGTGGGCCGCGACGCGCGCAGCCCCGGCCCCGGCGTCGCCCGCCTCCGCGAGGGCGGCGCTGTCGAAGACAGCGGCAATGTGATTGCCGCTGCCGTACACCGCGAGGTGGCCTCCGGGAGCGGCGATCAGGACGGGTGCCGCTGCCGTTGCCGTGCCGCTCGGCCATGGCAAGGAATTCTCCACGCGGTGGATGCAGCGAACGCGCTGGCCGCTATCGTGCCATGGCGCCGCGCCACGCAGGTCGTAGCGCCAGAGCCTGCCGATGGCATCCACGGCATAGGCTGCCACGGCCATGCCGGAAGCGTCCGGCAAGACGCTCGCCGCCAGCAAGGCGGGGCGGGCGCCGGCGACCCCGCAACCGTGGTCAGGCAGGTGTAGCCGCGGTATCGCATACCGCCCATGCCACGGGGCGCGGGTGGGTTTGTCCAGCGGCAGCAGGGCGAGGCCTGCCTGCCGCGCGGATGGATTGCGATGTGGCCCGCCGGACGGGAGCTTGCCGTCCGGCGCGGCGGCCAGCGTAGCCATGGCATACCAGCGCCCACCTTCAGGTGTGGCTAGCGCCAAGGCGCGGACAGGCCCGGCAGGCGCCAGCGGCAGCGTGCCGGAAGCCGTGGTTTCCCAGAGCAGCGCCGCCGGAGGCTGGGCGGCATGGTCGGAGATGCTGCTGATGTCGAGGGCGAACACGCTTGCCCGCGCTTCCTCGCCGGGCGGGTTGGCCGGCACGCCACATAGCAGGACGGTGCGCCAGCGCCCGGGTTCCAGCGCCACGTCCGCCGCTTCAGGGTAAGGGCACGGCGCAACGGGCGCGGTGACGGCCCGAGCCGGGCTTGCCGTCCGCGATGCCCAGCCGGCGGCCTGGCTCAGCAAGCTGCGCGGCAGGAATGCGAGCACTTCCTTGCCGGATCTCGCCTCGAACGCGTGCAGCAAGCCGTCGCGCGTGCCCAGCCAGACCAGCGCCGGGCGCGCGCTGTGCAACGCGGCGAAATCCGCGTGGCCGGGCCGGCCGGGCAGCCAGGAGGGCGGCGGAACCATTACCGGTGGCGTGCCGGCCGGGCGCCCCAGTCGTCCGGTCCCGGACACCGGTGACTTCGGCACTGCCGGGTCCGGCGCCTGGCGTGCGCCACGCAAGCGTGCCAGCCGGTCCCGGCCCTCGCCGTCGTGAGGCCCTTCGGAGCCGGCTCGATCGAGCAGAGCGCGCGTCAAGGTATCCAGTGCTTCCCATTGCAGCGGAGCTAGTCGCGTCGGCGTTTCGTCGGAGCCGGCGAGCGCCGTCAACAAGCGGCGCGACTCGGGATCGCGCATGTCGAGCAGTGCGCCCGCCTCCCAGGCCGGCGGCGGTAACGCTTGCGCTACCTCGTGCTCGCCCGATGGAAGTGCCAGGCTGCGCAGGCGGCCGCTCCAGGCATGGATGCCAGGCTCCGCGACGTAAGCGTCCGCGCCCCGCGCCGCGCCGGTACACGGCAGCCACGCGGGGAGGGCAATCAGCGCGATGCAACACCGGGCGAAGAGGGTCATGGCTGGAACTCGCTTTGCAGCAAGCTGCGTACCGCGATGTCTCTTCCCCTGCCGAGCGCCGTAATGCGAAAGCGCAGCCGCGGTCCCGCGCCAGCCGCATAGTCCGCTCCCAGCCATTCGCCGGGCGGGCGCTCGTGCAGTAGTTCCACGACATAGCGTGGCAAGGTGTCGACGCCTGCCGTTCCGGCCGGCAAGCCGGGCAAGGTGGTGCCGCTGAAGGTGCCCAGCGCAACGCCGGTGGCCTCATCCGGCCGGCGCGCCGCGAGCCATTCCTCCCACGGCGGCGGAGAGTTCGCCGCAGGCCGGCACAGCCCCAGTTGCGCTCCGATGCCGCACCGGCCAGGCGGCGGCCACGCGGCAAGGCGCGCGTCGGCCCCGGCAGCGCCGGCGCGCAGCGCCTCCAGCAGTTCCGCTTCCGCATCGAGCAATGCCGTCTCCGCCGCGCGAAAGGCGATTTCGCGTTCCAACTGATATGTGGTCACTTGACGGCTGGAGAGCAGGAAATGCAGGCCGGCCAGCGTGGTGGCAACCACAAGCAGCAGCATCGTGGCTGTCAGCAGCAGTGTGGTGCTTCCGCCGGCACGCTTGCGGTGCACTGTGGCAACGCGCTGCATTGGCACGCCTGGCGTCCATGCCGGATTCAACATAGCGTTTCCATGCAAGGGCTTGCATTGCGCAGCCGCACGGATGTCGAGAACACGCGGCGCATCAAGGTGGACCCGGGAGGGGGATCGAAGACGAGGTCGCCGCCATGCGCGCCCGGCCCCGGCGGCGGAAACAAGACAAGCGCGGCGGCCGCGGCAGCCCGCGGCAACGGGCGTTCGCCACGCAGCACCAGTGCCACCTGGACTACCCGCACCTCGTGCCAGGCCGCTTCACCCCTGGCGCGGATCTCCTCGGCCCGCAGGAACATATCGGCCTTGCCGTCGCCATCGGTATCGATGCCGTAGCGCAACTGCATTGTCTCCAGGCCGCGCACCAGCGCGCCGGAAGTCCAGTTGCCCTGCTGCACCCGTCCGTCGCGCCGGCTGGAATAGCGGCACAACAGTTGCGGCTCGCCATCGGCACCGTTGGCTACATAGAGCAAGTTCGCGCCGGCATAGGTACCGCCGCTTCCGATGGCATCGCCGCCGGCGCTGGCAGCCGGGAGCGCATAGCCGCTGCAGTCGGTCATGGTCTGGTCGGGCAGCGTGGGATCTTGCGCGCGCCCACTGCCGCTGAAGCGCACCAGCAGCGCGTCGCTGCCATTGACACCGCGGCGCGCGCAGGTGGGTTGCGCGGCAATGCCGGGCTGGCCGCAATCGTCGCGCCCGGACAGCGCCGGTGGCGTGTCGGGCAGGGCGGTTGCACCAGGCGGCCGCCAGCCGCCGTGCCGGATCAGGTGGGAGACCACGGCAATGGCACGCTGGCCCCGCTCCTCCAGCAGCACAAGGTCGACCGCGGCGCGGTAGGCGACTTGTACCGCGTGGAAAGCCGACGCAGCCAGCGCGCCTGCGAGCATGCCAAGCGCAAGTCCGATCATCAGTTCGATCAGCGAGAAGCCTCGCGGGCGCTTGGGACGCGTGTCGCTCCAGATGCGGATGCCGTGCCTGCAAAGGCGTCTCATGGCCTGATCCACAGCGCGACGGCGCGCAATGCAGCTTCGTCGTCCGGGCTAGCGGAACGAGGCAGCGGCCCCACGACCGCCAGCTTCCGCCCGGGTGCGCAACCCGGCAGGCCATGCTCCGTGCCCGCCGGAGCGAGCGACCGGCACAGTTGCAGATGAGGCGCGCCGATGCCGCGGGCGTGCAGCGGCGACAGCGCCAGGCGGGGATCCTCCAACTCCGCCAGTTCAGCGGCGGCACGCGTCGCGTGCCCGATGTCTTCATAGTGGCGCAGCGCGCCGAGCGCGACAGGTGCGAGCGTGGCAAGCGGAAGCATGCCGATCGCGAGGAGCGCCAGGGCGGTGAGGGACTCGACCAGGAGGTAGCCGCCTGTCGGGCGGCGCACGGCAACGCGTCGCCTGGCCCGCGTGTTGCGCGGAACCGGCATGGCGGTCAGGGCAGCATGGAGGATCGGCACGGCACGCTCGCAAGTTGGGCAGAGGTGCCGACGATAACGTCAAACAACGGGGTGAAACGTTGCGGATTGTGCTGACTACGGTGCGTATGAGCGGACTGGCGAGAATCATCCGCTTGCGCGCCTTCGTACTACGCCTTGCAAGCCGTCGGCTGGGCTGTATCGGGAGTGCAGACGCGGACCCGGCCTAGCTGGCTGACGTCGATGAGGCGAGTCTGACTGTCGCTGCCGAGCGTCACCAGGATCTGCGCCGACATCATGGCGTCGGTCAGTGTGCGGGTGTAGCCCACGGGGGAATAGGAGAGCACGCTGACCTGCGGCGTTCCGGTGAAACTGATGGTGAGGTTGCGTGGCAGCTGGGCATGTTGCAGCAGGATGGTCTGGCCCGACGAGCAGTCGGCGCTGCGGGCGGGGTTCAGGCATACCGTCCAGCCGTTCTGCCAGTCGTTGTTGACGGGCGCGACCGTGACCCAGGTATTGTGCGAGATGGCATTGGCGCGTGCGGTGCCCAGCGCGGACGCGAGCGCCCCTGCCTCGGCATTCAGCGCGTTGCGCTGCATGAAACCCGTAAAGCTGGGCATGGCATAGCCAACCAGGATGGTCATCACGACTATGGTGGTCAACAGCTCGATCAGGGTGAAGCCGCGCGATGGGCGGGCGGGGCGGACGCGCGTCATTGGCAAGCCTGTGGCAGGTTGGTGAAGCTCGATACATTGCTGACCAGGATGCCCTGTTCGCCAGTGCTACGCAGCAGCAGCGTGCCGCATGTGGCGTCAGTCAGCCTGGGGACGGCATTGACCTGCACGCATTCATTGAAACTGAGCGCGCCGCACGCCAGGGCGGATAACGTATAGAGATTGCTGTTGGACTGCAGGGGGAAGCCCTGCCATCCCTTGGTCGGATCGGCGGAATCCGCATACGTGTTGAATTGCCCGTAATGGCGCTCGAGCGCCTGCATGGCATTGAGCATCGCCGCCTTGGCTTCCGCACGCCGGCCGCGTGCAACGTACTCGGTGTAGTTCGGATACGCAATCGCCGCCAGGATGCCGATGATGGTGACGATGATGAGCAGCTCCATCAGCGTGAAGCCGCGTACCGCACGCCTGCGCCAGTTCATTTCGTCGCTCCGAAGTTGCGGATCTCGCGCCAGCCCAACCGGCCCGTGATGGGCAGGCCGCCCGGAGTCAAGCCAGGCGTTGCGGTCGTGTCGGCATATGGGTTGCTGGACAACTTGGCGCCCCCCGTGCGGCCGCCGCCGCTGGCGCCGAAGGAGTAGACATCAATGGTCTTGTTCGTGGTCACCTGGCCGACGGAATTGCGCTGGCTGTCGACAGTGGTCAAGGTCTGGATCAGCACCGGCGCGCCGAGCATACCGAGGGTCGACGTCGTCCCTGAGCTGGGCGCCGTGACCGGCGTGCCCGTGCTGGTGCCCGAGATCGGCATGCCCGTCAGCGCGGACAGCTGATAGCTATGGCTGCCGCTGCCGGCACCGCACAGATCGGCCCCCGTCATCAACGAATTGAACCAGATCTGGCTGTACGCGGAGACGAGCGAAGTGACCTGGCGCTCGCCACTGTCGACGAAATCGAAGTACCAGCCGGCCCTCGGGGCGGGTTTGTCCTTGGTGGGGAAACCGAGGCTGTAGGCACTGCTGCTGAAGTCGTAGCCGCCATTCGAGTTGGCCTTCAGCGTGACCCGGTTGAGCACGGAGCGCCCGCTCACAGCCTGGGCGCCGCCGCTGTCGTAGACCCCGTACATCGAGTTCTGGGGCTGCGAGGAGCCTGTGCCGGTGTCGGCCGATTCGTAATACTTGCCCGTGCCGAAGACCACCATATAGCCGCCCGGGGCATAGACCCACTGCGGCTGGATCGTGATGGCCTGCGGATTTCCGCTCGCATCGCGGGCCCGGAACAGCGGCTGGCCCAGGTTGCCCCCGCCGTAGTAGGGCAGCGCCCCACTGGCGTTCCAGGTGGAAGGGCCGCCGCCAAGCACGAATTTCCACAGCCGCCCTTGCAGGTCGCCGGCATAGGCGGCCACGGTCTGGCGCGAGGCCAGGGTCACCAGGGACGGTGAGCCCAGTCCGTTGGCGACGGTGCTGTTGCTGTCCGCCGCCATCGAAATCTTCCAGTAGTTCGAATTCAACCGCCACGGTGTGCCCGGTGCCTTGTCGAGTGACAGGATGAACAGGGCGGAAGGCGCTGCCRCATTGCTCGATCCGTCGTTCAGGTTGTTGTTGATGCCGTTGCCGGTGATCACGAACCACTGGTATTGCGGGACCTTGTTCGCGTCCACGCCGACATAGAGCTTGGCGAGTTGCGGCGTCGACATGATGTTGCCCATGTCGGCATCGTCCTTGTCGGTGAACTCCCACAGCACATTGCCGGCTCCCACGTTTGACGGGTCGGTCACGTCGAGTGCGAACAGCCCCTGCGCGCCACCGCCGAGTCCGGATGCCAGCACCGTTTTCCAGTTGCCGCCGATCCGGGCTTCCGCTACCACGGGCGTGGCGTCCACATAGGGCCGATGGACGTAGCTGGACGACGTCAGCTGGATCAGGTTCCCCATCACGGCATTGGGTACATAGGCAAAGAGTTCAGCCCCGGTCAGTGCGTTGAATCCATGCAACATGCCATCGTTCGCACCGATGTAGACCACCGGGGTGCGATTCTGGTACAGCTTGTAGAAGGCACCGTAGTCGGACTCGTTGATCGCCGTGGAGGGGGCCGCAACGTAGGCCGGGCCGGAGTTGATGATGTCGCCCAGGATGGAGTTGCGCGCGCGCAGGCTGCCGGTGCCACCGGTCGATTCCTCGTTGCTGCGGTCGCCTCGCAAGTAGTTCAGGCGCGCGGTTCCGGCGCTGTCGCTTTCGTTGGCATTGAGCTTTAGAGAGAGCTTCTGCGCGCTGTTGATGGATGACCAGTCGAATGGCGCGCCGCTGCCAGCACCCGCGCCGCTGCTGGCGGGCACCCACGTGAGAATGTTGCGTGAGCCGGCGCTGCCGCTGCGCGCGGTGAGCAAGGCGCCGGCTTCCCAGCTTTCCTTGCTTGCGATCTGGATGCCGTTGTCATTGCTCAGCGCGAAGGCGGAGAGCTTGCCCGTCCAGTTCTGGTCAAAACCCGGCGCGAAGATAAAGGTGCCGCTGGAAACGCGTGACGAGGTGAGCGCGACGCCGGAGATGGTGCCGCCATAGCTGACGATCTTGGAGAAGATATCGCGGATCGCCTTGATCATGGCGGTCGGCTGACCCGCCAGGAACCACGTCGCAGGCACATTGGATCCGGTCGGGGTCGCTTCCCATTCGCTGTCGTTTTTAGCGACGGTATTGTTGGCGCCCGACGTGGTGAAGGGGCTGCCGTCGCCGTTGACATCGTTGAAACCGCCGTATTTTGCCGCCAGGTACAACTGGCTCTGGCGCTGCGCGGTGCCGACGGTCCCATCGCCGTTCTCGTTGACGTCGATGGTGTAGGTGGTCACGCGCAACGACGGCATATCCGCCCGGAAGCCGTAGGTGTGCGCCCAGTAGGCAACACCCGCCATGTAGTACGTACCGTGGCCGCTGGAGCCCGTGTCGGCCGTACTCATATTGGCCAGCGAGGAGTTGGGCTTGCTATTGCCGTAGGTTGTCGTGCTCTCCATGTCCGCGACCTTCCTGGTCCAGGCCATGACGTCGAAGCCGTCGGCCTCGATCGCGCGCACGGGGTCGTTTGCGGTTACCGCCTTGCCGCCCGATATATAGGTCGTGCGGGTATTGCCGGGAACGTAGCGATCCCAGTGCGTATTGATGTCGGCGATACTCAGCACGTAGTTGCGCTGGCACTTCGCGACGACCGGATCAGACCAGCTGGTATAGACCGGGTAGCCGTCTTTGTAGGCGGTCTGGAGGTCAGTGATCGCTTCCGGTGTGGGCTGCTTGCCTTGCAGGTAGCGGATGCTCTCGTAGTACAGCTCGCTGACCGGGTCCAGGCCCTTGTACTTGCCCGAGCGGCCGAACTGGTTCAGGTAGTTGACCACGCCGCTGATGCCTTCGCCGGCATTTTCCGGGTTGCCAGCGAAGACGCCCGTGCTGGGATCCCACTCGGTCTTCGGATTGCTGACCTGGCTGAAGTTGCCGTCGATCATCTTGGGGCCGACATACTTCATCGGGGCCCGCAGCACGCCGCCGTACCGCGTGGCCGAACTGTCGTTCAGGTAGCCGAAGGCGCCGAAGCGCACGCGGTCGGCGTTTTTCTGCATTTCGCCGACTGGCTTGTAGTTGGTGCCGTAGAGCTTGCAGAGGTCGGTGCGGGAACTGCCTTCGCTCGCATCGCACACCTTGACGCGGGCATACATGGTGCCGAGGTTGGCATAGCTGCCCGGGCTGCCGCACGAAGCGCCGCTGCCGGTCTTGGTGCCGAAGAACACCTTGTTGCTGCACGACGTGATGTAAAGCGTATCGGTGGTGAACGGCGTCACCGCGGAAGGTACGCTGGAACTGGACTTGGTCAGCGTCTTGGCGGGAAAGTAGGAACCGCTGTTGAAAAAATCATCCTGCAGCACGGCGCGCTGAAGCACGGTGTCCGTGGGGGTATCCACCACCCGGTCGCCACCGGTGAGCGCGAAGCGCAGCATGTCGATGGCGGAGGCCGTGGCCCAGTTCATGAAGTTGCCGCTGTACTGGCCCGAGCATTCGTGATTGGCGCTGGCATTGCCAGCGATCTCGAAGTACCCGCTGGATGAATAGTTGTAGCACTTGGCCGGGTTGAAATAGCCGACATATTCCGTGCTGCGGGTGTAGGTGCCGGTCCGGTACGCCGCGCCCACCGTCGGGAACTCCACCGACAGCGACAGCAGCAGGTTCGGGTTGACATTCTGGTTGCGTCCGTAGAGCGGCGACTGCGCAATGTCCACCGTGGACGGTGTCAAGGCGGTGGCCGCCCGCGTTGGCACGGGAAGCAAGCTTGCACCGGCGACAACGAGGGCCAGCGCGATCCGGCATAAGCGTGTCATCAGAGAATCTCCGCGTAGGTCAGGAGCGAGGTCAGTCATTCGGCCTTCCGGTAGTACGACTGCAGCATGGCGCGGGTGGCGGTGTTGGCACCGAAGCCCATCGCGGTGACGCGAAAGATGTAGACGACCGGAGCGTCGGGGCTCCCGGAAGCACCGGGCGATGTGTCCTGGATCGGCTCGATGATGTAGCGGGGCAGGGCGGCGGGCAGCAGGCCCGTGGGCGCGGTCGGGAACTGGCGTCCGGTGAAGGTGCCGTAGGCCACCGCGCGGGCATTCGCCCCGGTCTGCGCAAAGTCCACGGCTTCCCAGTTCGGGGTGCCGCTGTCGACGGCCGCGCACAGGCCCTGGAAGGCTGCGCCAGGCGTGCTCCCCGTGTTGCAGCCGGAGACGAAGGGCAGCAGGTTCGGATTGCTGCCAGAGAACAGGGCGGAGCGGCTGTTGACGGCAACGACACCCTGGATGTCCATCTCGGCATCCTGTAGCGCCATTTCGGCCGCTTGCACTGCAAGGTCGCGGTCGCGCTGATTGGATGCCATGCGTTTGCTGTTGATCGCCAGGCGCGCGCCGGCCACGGCCATGATGCTGATCATCAGGAGCATGACCAGGCCGGTGATCAGGGCAATGCCGCGCTGGGCGGCTGGCTTGAGAGGGGCGCTCATGATGGGGAGCAAGTGCGGCACGTTGCGACGTTGCGCAGTTGGACGGTGACCGAGTATTGGCGGCGCAAGCGCTGTAGCTGCGTGGTCGGCTTGTAGGTCGCGTCGTTGACGGTGCTGTCGCCGCCATAGAGCGTGCCGAAGAGCTGGAAAGTGGGGCCCTCCGGCACCGGGCTGGTCGCGGTGTCGCCGGCCAGTATCAGGGCAATTTTCAGCGACACGACGGTTTGCCATTTGGTGGCCAGAGCCAGCACATCCGTGGCCGGCAGGTAGCGGTCCGGGATGTAGTCATTGTTGGTGTCGACCCCGTACAGCACCTGGAACACCTCAACACCGGAGATGATTGGCACGGAGGTGATCGCGGTGTTCGAGATTTCCTTGTTGGATGCATCGCGAGCGCGATAGCCGCACATCAGTTGCGGGTTGCCGCTCGGGTCGTTGGGGTCTGGCGCCACGAAGAAGCGCGCAAAGCCGCGCGCAAGGTCCGCGTCCTCCCATGCTTGTGGTTCCGCGACGCCATTGCCGGAGCAATCGATCATGCTGTTGTCGGGCACGGTGCGATCCGACGGCGTGCCCGAACCGAAAAAGCGCACCTGCAGCACGTCGCTCTTGTTCACGGGGTTGGTGGTGCCCGGCAGGCACGACAGGTTGAGGCTCGCGTCCTGGCCCGGGCTGGCGCAGTTGTCGACGCCGCTGATCGTGGGTGACAACGCGACGGTGGTCGGCATGATGCCGCCAGGCGCCTGGGCGATGGGCCCGCTGGCCGGGTTTGTTGCCGGCGCGCTGTTGCCGGCGTAGTTGGTCCATGCGGACTGCCGCACGATGCGGACGATGGTGTCCAGGGCAAAACGGCCCTTCTCGTCGAGCGCGGTGGTGTCGTCGATGGTGCTGTAGTTGGTGCGGCTGCCCAAATAAACGGCGGTCGCTGCCAGTGTCAGCAACAGGCCGAGGACCATCGCGACCATCAGTTCGACCAGCGACATGCCCGACTGGGCATGCCGGTACGGCTTGCGGAGCGTACGCATCAGTTCACCGTGCCGGGCGTGGCGACGATGACGATCTGCGGCCGCGTGTTCATGTCGGCGAGATCGGCGCCGGTGCCCAGCGTCTTGCTGCTCAGGCGCGATATCCACCCGACCTTGATGACGATCGGCGCATCGTCGACACGGCCGCTTGCAGCGGCCGTGCAGCCCCAGGAAAAGCCGGACGTCTGGTTATAGGCAACGGTATCGCGGCAGATCACCGCCCGGCCGCCGGGCAGGGCGGCGGCTACCCGGTTCCACCACTCGATCACATCGAAGCGGGCTGTGTCCTGCGCGCAGGAGAGCAGCGTACTGGCGCAGGCCGTCGTATAGGGATTACGCGTCAGCGCGGGCAGCTGGCTGGTCTGGGTGTCGATGAAATACAGGTTGGGCGCGAGGGCCTCGGCGGCCGCGCCCACGCCGGAGACGGCAGTGTTCGCACGCATGCGCTCGGCCATTTCGGTGGCCAGCTGCATGGCAACGGTATCGTAGGAGGCTTGCTGGGAAAAACGCGAGGAATTGAGGAGCAGGCTGGCGACCCCGAGCACGCCAATCGCCAATACGACCATTGCCACCAATGCTTCGAGCATGGCAAAGCCGGCCGTCCCCCGACAGCTTGACTGACCCATTCTGACCCTCGTCCGAAAAGACTACGTTCTTTTGGCTTCGTTCTATTGTTTTGTCACTACTACCCAGGCGGAAGTATAGATATAGGAATGAAGCCTAGGGCACAGTTTGGAAAGAATTAAACAACGTTCCCGTTACTTTTTCTACTGCTTTCGTGGGGTAGACGTTGAAAACTCATCCAGCATGTCGCGGAATTCCGACACGTCTTCAAAGCTCCGGTACACCGAGGCAAAGCGGATGTAGGCGATTTTGTCGAGCCGGCGCAGTTCGCGCATGACCAGTTCCCCGACCTGGCTGCTGGGGATTTCCTTCTCGCCGAGCGCGAGCAGCTTTTCTTCGATGCGGGTGATGGAGGCGTCGATGGCTTCAGCGGAGACCGGGCGCTTGCGCAGCGCCAGGCGCATGGAGTCCTTCAGCTTGTCGCGGGTGTAGTCCGCGCGGGAGCCGTTTTTCTTGACGATGGCGGGGAAGAACAGCTCGATCCGCTCATAGGTGGTGAAGCGGCGGTCGCAGGATTCGCAGCGGCGGCGACGGCGGACTGTATCGCCTTCCTCGGACATGCGCGTGTCCAGGACCTGGGTATTGGAATGAGCGCAAAAGGGGCATTTCATGCCTGACCACCTCGAAGTTTGAACCGGGGCGCGTGCTGCGCGCGCAGCGTCTTGTCATTCTGTGTCGCGCTGGGCTGGGTTGGCAAGGCCCGCCGGCAGCGCTGGCGCGCCGCGGCGGACTGCCGGCCACCCGCGCGTGGGCGGGTGGCGCAGGGGGATCAGCCGTAGACCGGGAAACGCTTGGTCAGGGCTGCCACTTGCTCGCGCACGCTGGCGATATTGGCCAGGTCGTGCGGATTCTCCAGCACGTCGGCGACAAGGTTGGCCACCACGCGGGCTTCTTCTTCCTTGAAGCCGCGGGTGGTCATGGCCGGCGAACCCAGGCGGATACCCGAGGTGACGAAGGGCTTTTCCGGGTCGTTGGGGATGGCGTTCTTGTTGACGGTGATGTGCGCTTCGCCCAGGACCTTTTCGGCTTCCTTGCCGGTGATCTGCATGGCGCGCAGGTCGACCAGCATCACGTGGCTCTCGGTGCGGCCCGAGACGATGCGCAGGCCGCGCTCGGTCAGGGTTTCGGCCATGACGCGGGCGTTCTTGACCACTTGCTGCTGGTAGGTCTTGAACTCGGGCGACAGGGCTTCCTTGAAGGCCACGGCCTTGCCGGCAATCACGTGCATCAGGGGGCCGCCCTGGATGCCGGGGAAGATGGCCGAGTTGATGGCCTTCTCGTGCTCGGCCTTCATCAGGATCACGCCACCGCGCGGRCCGCGCAGGCTCTTGTGGGTGGTGGTGGTGACAAAGTCGGCGTGCGGAACCGGGTTCGGGTACTCGCCGGCGGCGATCAGGCCGGCGTAGTGGGCCATGTCGACCATGAACAGGGCGCCGATCGATTTGGCAACCTTGGCGATGCGTTCGAAGTCGATGCGCAGGGCGAAGGCCGAGGCGCCGGCGATGATCAGCTTGGGCTTCTTTTCCTGTGCCAGCTTTTCCAGCGCGACGTAGTCGATGTCTTCGTTGGCGTCCAGACCGTAGCTCACCACGTTGAACCACTTGCCGCTCATGTTGAGCGCCATGCCGTGGGTCAGGTGGCCGCCTTCGGCCAGGCTCATGCCCATGATGGTGTCGCCCGGCTTCAGGGTGGCGAAAAACACGCCCTGGTTGGCCTGCGAGCCGGAGTTGGGCTGCACATTGGCTGCTTCGGCGCCGAACAGTTGCTTGACGCGGTCGATGGCGAGCTGCTCGACGACGTCGACATACTCGCAGCCACCGTAGTAGCGCTTGCCGGGATAGCCCTCAGCGTACTTGTTGGTCAGTTGCGAACCCTGGGCGGCCATCACGGCCGGCGAGGTGTAGTTTTCCGAGGCGATCAGCTCGATGTGCTCTTCCTGGCGCTGGTCTTCCTTCTGGATAGCGGCAAAAAGCTCGGGGTYGATCTGGTCGATCGTATAGCGGCTGCGTTCGAACATGGCGAAAACTCGTCTGAAAAAAAGGAGATCCGAATCGGCTTCGGGGTAGGGCGCGCGGGGAAGGCACATGCGACCAGCGCCGGAAAGCGTGGCTAGTCCGGCGCAGGGCGCACCCTGCTTCCCATTCGCTGCCCAGGCGAGCGGCAGGCGCTTGATACATCGCGCCAGAGAAACTTGCGCTTCCTCGTGGTAGTGCCCACTGACTTCGCCAGTCGCGCAAGATGGAATGGTTGGCGGCAGTTTAACGCGAGGCGCCGGCTCGCTGCAAGAAGGCGGAGAGGGCTCGCCGCCCGAAAGTCAACGGCTAGTCTGTCAGGTAATGTAATTGTTGTAATGTCGGGTGAGGGTATACACCGGGTCGGGCCGGCTGTCCGTTACAATCGCGGCCATGAGCAACAATGTGTGGGCCTTGYGGGTGTACTGGGAAGACACCGACGCGGGCGGCGTGGTGTTCTACGCCAATTACCTGAAGTTCTTCGAGCGCGCCCGGACCGAGTGGCTGCGCTCGCTTGGCGTCGAACAGCAAGCGCTGGCCGATGAGACCGGTGTCGTCTTCATCGTCAGAAGCACGGCGGTGGACTACAATGCCCCCGCCCGTCTGGACGACATGCTTGAGATCCGGACCCGGATTGAACGGGTTGGTCCAGCGTCTGTCCAATTCGCCCAGGAAGCCTGGCGTGATGAGCAATTGCTGGCTACCGGCGCCATCCGGGTTGGATGTGTCGATCGCACCACATTTCGCCCGACGCCCATTCCCGCTCCCGTCCTAGCAACCATCAAGACCGCTCGATGAATCCCGTGACCGTCACGCAAGACCTGTCGATCATTTCGCTGGTGCTGCACGCCAGTGTGCTGGCGCAGGCCGTCATGGCCCTGCTGCTGGTGATGTCCCTGTTCTCGTGGACATATATCTTCCGCAAGCATTTCTCGCTGCGCTCGGCGCGCACCCAGACCGAGGGCTTCGAGCGCGACTTCTGGGCTGGCGGCGACCTGCAGGCGCTGTACCAGAGCGCGGCCAACAATCGCCACAGCACGGGCGCGCTGGAACGGATCTTCGAGTCCGGCATGGGCGAGTACCTGAAGGCGCGTGAACGCAACCATGACGCCGGGGCGCTGCTCGACGCAGCCCGGCGTGCCATGCGCGCGGCCTACCAGCGCGAGATGGATGTGATGGAATCGCATCTTCCATTCCTGGCCTCGGTGGGCTCTGTCAGTCCTTATATCGGCCTGTTCGGCACGGTGTGGGGCATCATGAACGCCTTCCGCGGATTGTCCAACGTGCAGCAAGCAACGCTTGCCGCGGTTGCGCCCGGCATTGCCGAGGCGCTGGTCGCCACCGCCATCGGTCTGTTCGCGGCGATTCCTGCCGTGATCGCGTACAACCGCTACGCCACCGAGGTGGATCGCCTGGCCATCCGTTTCGAGAGCTTCATGGAAGAATTCCTGAATATCCTGCAACGGCAGACCCGCTAAAGCGCCGAAACCACCAACGTCATCGGTCAAGGAGATACCTGCAATGGCAGCGATACAGCGCCGCGGCGGCTCGCGCCGCCGGGCCAGCGCCGACATCAATGTCGTGCCCTACATCGACGTGATGCTGGTGCTGCTCGTCATTTTCATGGTGGCCGCACCGATCGTGAACCCCGCCGTGGTCGATCTGCCCAGCGTGGCCAATGCCACGCAGCAGCAGAAAGCGCCGCCCATCGTCGTTACCGTGCATGAAGACGGCGCGCTCACCGCGCGCGGCAAGGATGGCGCCGGCAATGCCTTCGAGCGCAAGCTCGACAAGCAGGGCCTGATCGATTTCGTGCACCAGCGCCAGAACGAGAATCCCGACCAGCCGGTGGTGATCGCTGCCGACCGCTCGGTCAAGTACGAGGCCGTGCTCGACGTGATGTCGGTGCTCAAGGCCGATGGCGTGAAGCGCGTCGGCCTGATGGTCAAGCCCAAGTAAGCACCGCCGCCCGCCATGAAGACCGCCGCCTATCCTTACCAGCCGGCCCCGGAGCGGGGAACCCTGCGTTCCTTCCTGCTCGCGGTTTTCATGCACCTGCTGCTTGGCATCGTGCTGTATTTTGGCGTGCACTGGCAGAGCAGCACGCCCGTCGGCGCCGAAGCCGAACTCTGGGACGAGATCCCCGCAACCCCCGCGCCGACGCCGCTTCCCGCTCCGCTGCCCGCACCTGTGGCGGTCGAGCAGGCGCGCCCCGTGCCGCCCGCGCCGGCAGTGAAGTCGCGCGCCGAAGAGGACGCCGAGATCGCCCTCCAGCAGCAAAAGCGCCGCCAGGCCGAAGCCGCCGCCCGCGAGGAGGCGCGCAAGCAGGCCGACCTGCGCGCGCGCCAGGAAACCGAGCGCCAGGAGGCGGCCCGCAAGGAAGCCCAGCATAAGGAAGACCTGCGCCGCGAAGAACAACGCCGCGAGGAGCAGAAGAAGGAAGATCAGAAGAAGGAGGCCCAGCGCAAGGACGACGCGCGCAAGCAGGCCGCCATCCAGCACGATCTACAGCGCAAGGAACAGGCTGAGCGCGAGCGCAAGGAAGCCGAAGCGAAGGCCCGCGCCGATGCCAAGGCCCGTGCCGAGGCCGATGCCAGGGCGCGCGCCGAGGCGGACGCCAAGGCGAAGGCGAATGCCGATGCCAAGGCCGCCGCCACCGCCAAGGCAAACGCGGAAGCCAAGGCCGCCGCCAACGCGAAAGCCAAGGCGGATGCCGACGCCAAGGCCAAGCGCGACGCTGCCGCCAATGCCCAGCGCCATGGCGAACTGGCACGCCTGCAGGCCCTGGCCGGTGGCTCGGGTACCGCCGGTGGCGCCGGCGGCGTCGGCAGCAGCGCGGGCAGCGGCGCCGGCTCGGGCGGCAAGGCTTCGCCCGGCTACCCGGACCGCGTGCGTCGCCGCGTCAAGCCGAATATCGTATTTACTGAAGACGTGCCCGGCAATCCGGCCGCGGTGGTGTCCGTCCAGCTCGCGCCGGATGGCTCCCTGATGTCGTCGCGGCTGGCGAAGTCCAGCGGCAATGCCGCCTGGGACAGCGCGGTGCTGCGCGCCGTCGAGCGCTCGGACCCGCTGCCCCGCGACGAGAATGGCAAGGCGCCGGCCAGCCTTACCATCACGTTCAAGCCGAACGACTAAGGCGAGGGAGCGCGGCGATAGCGATGGCACGGGTGTTTTCGAATTGCAACAGATTGCAACCTGCGTCGAAGCCGGGCTATCCCGGCGCTAGGATGACAGGTTGCCTGACGCGGCCGGCAAATGTGCCCGGTGCACGCGATACGGGCATGCGACATGCTTGCCCGTACCACGGCTTCCAGTTTGCCGGCCGCGCTCGATGAATATTGATCTCGACTGAGGAGCAGCATGCGAAAGCTTTGGGCCCCCCTTTGGCTAGCCGCACGGCGGCACAACACCCCCGCGCACGCCCTGTTTGCCTGGCTGGCCGTGGCGCTGGCCCTTTCGGCCGGCAGCGCACAGGCGCAACTGAATGTTGAAATCACCGGCGTAGGCGCCAGCCAGTTCCCGATCGCCACCGCCAACTTCCAGGGCGAAGCACAGGCCCCGCAAAATGTCACCGCCATCATTCGCGGCGACCTGCAGCGCAGCGGGCGCTTCCGCAATATCGATCCGGCTGGCGCCACCGTGGCCGAATCCGCCAATGCCGACCTTGGCAACTGGAAGTCGCGCGGCGCCGATGCCTTCGTGGCAGGCAGCGTGACCCCGACCGGCAACGGCCAGTACGACGTGCGCTTCCGCCTCTACGATACCGTCAAGGGCCAGAGCCTTGGCGGACTGGCCTTCACCGTCGGGCCGAACCAGTTGCGCGTCGCCGGGCACAAGATCGCCGACTACATCTACGAGAAGCTGCTGGGCGAGCGTGGCGTGTTCGCCACTCGCCTGTCCTATGTCTCACGCGTGGGTGGGCGCTTCCAGCTGCTGATCTCGGACTCCGACGGCCAGAATTCCCAGGTGGCGCTGACCAGCAACGAGCCGATCATCTCGCCTTCGTGGTCGCCGGATGGCAGCAAGGTCGCCTACGTGTCCTTCGAGGCCAAGAAGCCCGTGGTTTACGTGCACGACCTGGCAAGTGGCCGCCGTACGCTGGTGTCCAACCAGAAGGGCAACAACAGCGCGCCTTCGTGGTCGCCCGACGGGCACCACCTGGCGGTCGCGCTGTCGCGCGACGGCAATACCCAGATCTACCAGGTCAACGCCGATGGCTCCGGCCTCAAGCGCCTCACGCGCAGCAGCGCCATCGACACCGAGCCGCAATACGCGCCGGACGGCCGCGGCATTTACTTCACCAGCGATCGCGGCGGCGCGCCGCAGATCTACCGCATGCCGGCCGGCGGGGAAGAAGGCGGTGCAGCCCAGCGTGTGACCTTCAAGGGCAGCTACAACGTGAGCCCGCGCATTTCGCCTGACGGCAAGCAGCTGGCCTATATCACCCGCAGCGGCGGCTTCAAGCTGCAGCTGATGGATCTCGGCAACGGCGATGTCACGTCGCTGACCGACACCGCCAACGACGAGGCGCCAAGCTTCGCCGCCAATGGCAAGTACATTCTTTATGCCACCCGGGTGGGAGGTCGCTCGGTGCTGGCGGCAGTGTCCACTGACGGGCGTACCCGGCAGGTTTTGTCGCTCCAGTCCGGCGAGGTTCGCGAGCCGTCCTGGGGCCCATTCATGCAATAAACGAGGAGTTCCTAGCCATGACCCAAATGATGACCAAAACCCTTGCCGTCGCTGCCCTGCTGGCCCTCGGCGCTTGCAGCTCCGGCGTCAAGCTGGACGACACCGCCAACGCCGGTGCCGGTGGCAAGGGCACGCCTTCGAACGACGCTCGCGCCGTGGCGCCGGTGGACGTCTCGCGCGATCCGCTGAACGACCCGAACAGCCCGCTGGCCAAGCGCAGCGTGTACTTCGACTTCGACAGCTACAGCGTCAAGTCCGACTACCAGGGCATGCTGTCCGAGCACGCCAAGTACCTGGCCGCCAACAAGGGCCGCCGCATCCTGATCCAGGGCAACACCGACGAGCGCGGTACCAGCGAGTACAACCTGGCGCTGGGCCAGAAGCGTGCCGAGGCCGTGCGCCGCTCCATGTCCTCGCTGGGCGTGCCGGAAAGCCAGATGGAAGCCGTCAGCCTGGGCAAGGAAAAGCCCAAGGCAACCGGCCATGACGAAGCCTCGTGGGCGGAAAACCGCCGCGCGGACATCACGTACTAATCCGCGGATAGCCAACTCATGAAAGCACGCGTCTCCAAGTTGGTATTGCTTACTGCGATGTCCTGCGCCAGCCTGCTGCATGTTGCGCAGGCGCGGGCCGGCGTGTTCGATGATGACGAGGCGCGCAAAGCCATCGTGACCATGCGGGACCAGTTCAACGGTTTCCAGGCGACGGCATCGCAGCGCATCGACCAGAACAGCCGCGCCCAGCTCGACATGCAGAACCAGCTCGAGGGCCTGCGCCAGGAAGTGGCGCGGCTGCGCGGCCAGAACGAGATGCTGCAGAACGAAGTGACCACGCTGCAGAAACAGCAGAAGGACTACTACGCCGACCTCGATGCGCGCCTGAAGAAATTCGAGCCGCAGCAGGTCACCGTGGATGGCCGGGAAGGCCTGTCGCAACCCGGCGAGAAGACTGAATACGATGCCGCGCTCAAGCAGTTCCAGACCGGGGACTTCAAGGGTGCCGGCAACGTGTTCTCGGCCTTCATCAAGAAGTACCCGCAGAGCCCGTATGTGCCGCTGGCGCAATACTGGCTAGGTAACTCGTTGTATGCGCAGCGGGATTACAGCCGTTCCACCACGGTGCTGCAAAACATGGTGCAGGCCTATCCGGATCACCCCAAGGTGCCGGATGCGCTGATCGCCATCGCCAACAACCAGATCGAATCGGGGCAGAAGCCCGCGGCCCGCAAGACCCTGGAGCAGGTGGTAGCCAAATACCCCGGCACCGAGGGCGCGCAGGCGGCGACCAATCGCCTCAAGACGCTGAAGTAAGCGCCGCGCTGGGCAGGGCGCCGGTGGCAGGCGAACGACGCAAGGCCCGCATCCGCGGGCCTTTTGTCGTGGTCGCGCTAAAATGCGCGATTCGCCTTGAATTTTGCGTGGCGCCGCCAGGCGCCGCCCCCCCGCCATCATGAAAAAACGCGCTATCGTCCTGCTTTCCGGCGGCCTGGACTCCGCCACCGTCCTTGCCATGGCCAATGCGCAGGATTTCGAGACCTATGCGCTGTCGATGCGCTATGGCCAGCGCCATTCCTCGGAACTGGAGGCAGCCAAGCGCGTGGCGGCGGCCCTGGGCGCGGTGCGCCACGAGATCATCGACCTCGACCTGCGCCGCTTCGGCGGCTCGGCGCTGACCGACGATAGCCTGGACGTGCCCACCGACGGCGCGGTCGGCGGGATTCCGGTCACCTATGTGCCGGCCCGCAATACCATCATGCTTTCGCTGGCCCTGGGCTGGGCCGAGGCCGTTGGCGGCCGCGACCTGTTCTTCGGCGCCAACGCGGTCGATTACTCAGGCTATCCGGATTGCCGGCCCGAGTATGTTTCGGCCTACGAGACGCTTGCCAACCTGGCCACCAAGGCCGGCGTGGAAGGCGAGCGCATCCGCGTGCACGCGCCCATCATCGACATGACCAAGGGCGAGATCATCCGCGCCGGCGTCGGGCTCGGGGTGGACTACGGCATGACGGTGTCGTGCTACAAGGCCGACGACGACGGCCGCGCCTGCGGCGTGTGCGACTCCTGCCGCATCCGCCGCGCGGGTTTCGAGGCCGCAGGCGTGCCCGATCCCACCCGCTACCAGGGCGCCGCCTGACGGTTGCGCAAGAAGAGCGCGCGTCCGCGCGCGCTCAACCCTGACGCCGCACACACCCGTTCCGATTCCCCCGCCGGACTCTCATGCCCGATATCGATCTCGCAGCGCTCAGCCGTACCATACTGGCGAGCACCTTCATCCTGACCTTCCTGTTTGGGGTGGTGCTCCAGCGCACGCACTTCTGCACCATGGGCGCGGTCTCCGACATCGTCAACATGGGCGACTGGAGCCGCATGCGCATGTGGGGCCTCGCCATCGGCGTGGCCATGATCGGCACCGCCGGGCTGGCGGCGGGCGGTTACATCGATCCCGCCAAGACCATCTATGCCGCAAGCAAGCTCAGCTGGCTTTCCGCGCTGGTGGGCGGGCTGATGTTCGGCTTCGGCATGGTGCTGGCCTCGGGCTGCGGCAGCAAGACCCTGGTGCGCATCGGCGCGGGCAACCTGAAATCGCTGGTGGTATTCGTCTTCCTCGGGCTGTCCGCCTATATGACGTTGCGCGGCCTGTTCGGCGTGATTCGCGTGAATACCGTCGATGCGGTGGCGCTCACGCTGTCCACCACGCAGGACCTGCCCTCCGTGCTGGCGCATGCCAGCGGCATGGCGCGTGGCACCCTGCAGCTTGGCATCGGGCTGGTGCTGGGCGGCGCGCTGGTGATCTGGGCGCTGGCCGGACGTGGCTTCCGAACTTTCGATAACCTGCTGGGCGGCATTGCGGTGGGGCTCATCATCGTGGCGATGTGGTACGTCTCGGGGCATATTGGCTATGTGTCCGAAGATCCCAACACGCTCGAAGAGCTGTTCGTGGGCACCAATAGCGGCCGCATGGAAAGCCTGAGCTTCGTCGCTCCGTATGCCTATACGCTGGACTGGCTGATGATGTTCAGCGACAAGAGCAAGGTGTTGACCATTGGCATCGTCAGCGTGTTCGGCGTGGTGGCCGGGGCCGCCGCCTATGCGCTGGTCACGCGCACCTTCCGCTGGGAAGGCTTTGGCAGCGCCGAGGACGTTGGCAACCATCTGGTGGGCGGCATCCTGATGGGCGCGGGCGGCGTGACCGCCCTGGGCTGCACGATCGGCCAGGGCTTGTCGGGCGTATCGACGCTGGCAATCGGCTCGTTTATTGCGCTGGCCGGCATCCTGGCCGGCTCGGTGCTGGGCTTCCGCTACCAGATATGGCGCCTTGAGCGCATGATCTAGCACGAACGTTTAACGCGCTAAGGTTGACATTAGGGCCAGGATATTCCTATAATCGCGGCTTCAGTTTTTCCGGGTCGTTAGCTCAGTCGGTAGAGCAGCGGACTTTTAATCCGTTGGTCGCGTGTTCGAGTCACGCACGACCCACCAGCATTGCGAAAAGGCGTAGCGGGCAACCGCTACGCCTTTTTTGTTTTGGGTCCTGGCCGGGGAAAACGGCTGGGCAGGGAACAAAAGCCTGCCCCCTGGCCAGCAGCAATCAGCCTTGCCTTGCCAGATGCCTGGCCAGAAACGCTTCCATCGCCTCATAGAAGTCGAAGCGGTTCTCCTCGTTGTGAAAGCCGTGGCCTTCGTTTTCCTTGAGCAGGTACTCCACATCGATGCCACGCGCTCGCAGCGCCTCGACAATCTGGTCGCTTTCGGCTTGCTTGACGCGCGGATCGTTGGCGCCCTGGGCCACCAGCAGCGGCGTGCGGATCCGGTCCGCGAAGAACACCGGCGAGGCATCGTGCATGGCCTGGCGGTCGGTTTCGTCGTTGGGATTGCCAATCATCTCGTACAGCATGTCGAGCATCGGCGTCCAGTACGCGGGAATCGTCTCCAGCAGCGTGAACAGGTTCGATACGCCAACATAGTCGATGGCGGCGGCATAACGGTCCGGCGTGAAGGCGACGCCGGCAAGCGTCGCATACCCGCCATAGCTGCCGCCGAAGATCGCCATGCGCTTCGGATCCACGATGCCCTGCGCGACGAGCCAGTCGACGCCGTCGTCGATGTCGCGCTGCATCGTCTTGCCCCATTGCTTGAAGCTCGCTTCCCAGAACTTGCGGCCGTAGCCGGTCGAGCCGCGGAAGTTGATCTGCAGCACCGCRTAGCCGCGGTTCGCCAGCAACTGCACCTCGGGGTTGAAGCCCCAGTCGTCACGCGTCCAGGGGCCACCGTGCGGGTTGACCACGAGCGGCAGGCCCTGGGGCGCGGGCTCGCCAGCAGCGGCTACCGGCACCGTCAGGTAGCCATGGATCTGCAGGCCGTCGCGCGAGGTGAACCGGATCGGCCGCATGCCGGCCATGTCGGCTTCATCGAGCCACGGTAGCACCTTGCCTAGCGTGACCAGCTTGCGCGTGCCGCTGTCATACAGGTAGCGGGTGCCGGCGGTCCTGTCGCTCGACGCGGAGACGATCATGCGGGTCTCGTCGCGCGTGAGGCTGGTGATGTGGTGCTCGTAGCCCGGCAGCTGCCGTTCCAGGTCGGCATGGATCTGCCCGGCGTGCGCGTCAAAGAAATGGCGGTGCGTCTTCCAGTCCGTGTACCAGGCGGCGCTCAGCACACGGCGGTGACGCGAGTAGCTCAGGCCGCCGACGTCGACTTCATCGTGCTCGAAGACCAGCCGGCCTTCCTGTGCCGTCTGCGGATCGAATTCGAAGATCGCCAGCTTGTCGCGTCCGCGATTGGATTGCACATACAACTGCTTGTTGTCGAAGGTGAAGAACAGCGGCGCGACCGTCTCGCGGAAATCGGTAGTCAGGATCGGGCGGAAGGGCTGGTCCTCGGTATCGCGATAGAGCAGGGTGGTATTCACGCCGTCGCTGGCGGTCGCCACGCGCAGGCGGCCGGCATGATCGGTGCCCCAGCTCATCACATTGCCGGGGTTCTCGGCGATCTGCACCGACTCGCCGGTCACGACATCGACGCGCAGCACATCGAAGACCTGCGGCTCGCGCTTGTTGTGCGACAGCAGGATATGGCGCTCGTCGTCCTCGAGATCGTCGACGATCTCGGCCCGTACGCCGGGGTACGGCGTCAGGTCGACCGGGTCGCCGCCGTCGATCGGCACCGACAGCACGTGGAAGTTCTCGTCGCCGCCAAAGTCTTTCACGTAGAGGATGTGCGCATTGCCTTTCCAGGCGTGGAAGGGCAGGTCACGCTCGGTTTCGCGGGTCAGCGGCCGGGCTTCGCCCAGCAGGTTGCCGTCGGTGTCGATGGCCTGCACGAAAATATTCTGGCGGCCCTGATGCCTGGCCAGGAACGACAGGTGACGTCCATCCGGAGAGATCGAGAACTGGGAGCGGTCCGGCTTGCGAAACAGTTCGCGCACGCTGTAGTGCTTTACCTTCGCGGGTGCCTGCGCACCGGATGAATCGTGGTTTTGACGCAATGCTCACTCCTTGGTGTGTTTGGGGCCGGCAAATACAGCGGCGGGCTCAATCCGTGTGGGCCGCCTCGGGGTGTGTGTCGCCGCGGGCGCCGGCTGGGCCTTCCGGCGGTGCCGGTGGCGTGGAATCCTTGTCCTGGGCCGCATCGCGGCGCTCGATTTCGTCGCGCGTCGAGGTGGACAGGTCCCAACTGGCGATAAACRGCGCGGCGATCAGCGGACCGATGACGAAGCCATTCAGCCCGAACAGCGCCATGCCGCCCAGCGTGGAGATCAGCACCACCCAGTCGGGCATGCGGGTGTCCTTGCCGACCAGGATGGGGCGCAGGACGTTATCCACCGCGCCGATCACCACCGCGCAGAAGCCGATCAGGATCGAGCCTTTGCCCACGTCGCCGGTCAGCAGGAAGTAGATGGCCACCGGCCCCCAGATCAGGGCGGCGCCCACGGCCGGCAGCAGCGACAGGAAGGCCATCAGCACGCCCCATAGCAGCGAGCCCTGGATGCCGAGTATCCAGAAGATCAGGCCGCCCAGCGCGCCTTGCACCGCGGCGACAGCGATATTGCCCTTGACCGTGGCACGGGCCACGGTGGTGAACTTGCGCAGCAGGTGCTGTTTGTGCGGCTCGCTCAGGGGAATGGCCTGCATGATCAGCCGTGAAATCTGCGGACCATCGCGCAGCAAGAAGAACAGCAGGTACAGCATCACGCCGAAGCTGACCACGAACTGGAAGGTGTTCTGTCCGATACTCAGCGCCTGCGTGGCGATGATCTGGCTGGCCTGGGCGGCGCCATTGGTGAGCTTTTGCTGCAAGTCGCCGATATCGAGGAGCCCGAAGCGGTCCAGCACCCGTCCCACCGAAGGTGGCAGCGCGTGCACGGCCTGCTGGAAGTAGGCGCCGAAATTGAGTTGCCCCGACCYGATCTGCTGGTAGACCGTGCCGCCTTCCCGGAGCAGGGCGCCAGTGACGAAGATCAGCGGCAGCACCACGATCAGCATGCACAGCGTCAAGGTGGTCAGCGACGCCAGGTTGCGCCGGCCGCCCATGCGGCGGGTCAGCCAGTTGTTGGGCGGCGTGAAGATGATGGCCAGGATGGTGCCCCAGAACACCGCGCCAAAGAAGGGCCAGAGGACGAAGCAAAAGGCTACCGAGACTACTGCCAGCAGCAGATAGAACGCCTTCTGCTGCATATCCGATCGATGGGTCATTGCGCTGTCCCTTGGGTCAGGTTGGCATCGCGGGGGCGCCGCACGGGCTGCCGCTGGTCGCCAAGGCGCATCGCGCCCGCCACGGGCAAGCGCGCGCTCGAAAGGCAAGGCCAGCGTGTGCCATGGCCTTGCGTCGGGGGTTGCGGTACTAGCGTACCAGCGGGTCGCGAAATCCGGTGTCGACGGTTTCGACGGTGTCGGGCGGAGCCCGCCGGGCAGCTTCCGCGCTGCCCTTCTGCCAGGTTTGATAAACCCAGTAGCCGGCACCTGCCAGGATGCCGAACTTGGAGGCCTTCCACGTCCAGCGCAGCACCGGCGTCTTGCGCAGCAACGGCAGTGCCAGGGACACGGCCGAGCTGAGCAGCGGATATTCCTTGGCCAGGCCCAGCAGCTTGAGCCAGGAAGCAGGCCGGGTCATGCGCGGCAGCCAGGTGCTGAAACGGCCGAACCGGGTTGCGCTGCCCCGTACATGGTGAAGCGCCTGGGCGCAGTCGTAGCGTTCCAGCGCGGCGCGCGTGATCAGAAGTTCCTTGCGGATGGCGAGCGGCAAGCGCACCTCGCGCGAGAAACGCACCGGGCGCTGATGTTCCCGGTGCGGGGTGCCGGCCACGTTCTCCGTGGGCTGGTCTGGCTTGTTCGGGTGGCTCATCGGCGCAGGATCTCCCGGTCTTTGTCGATCTCGGCCAGCGTGGCTTCGAACAGGGGCGGGGCATTGCGCGCCAGGTGACGGGCGAATGCGAGGCAGGCTGCGCAGGCGGTCAGGTAACACGCAACCAGCACGCAGAGGGCTTGCCAGCGGTAAGTGTCCCAGAACAGGATGGCGATCAGCACGGTCAGCGTCACCAGGGCCAGGCCGAAGAACACCAGGCCGAAACAGGCCAGCAAGGCCATCTTAATCAGCCGCGCGCGTTCTTCCGCGAGTTCTACGCTGGCAAGTTCGAGGCGCGTCTGCACCATCGCCACCAATGATCCTGCCAGGCTGCGCAGGGCATCCATAAATTTGGGGGAGGAGGTGGGGTCGCTCATGCAATTCCGGCGAAGGCGTGCAGCGGCAATGCGCTGCACCAGCTACAGACGGGAAGCCCCGCCAGCGGTGTCGGACCACTGGCGGGGCGTTGCCCTGCACCGCCTCGCGACCTACGGAGGACTGGGTGCGGGGCATTCGGGTTCATACGCGAGGCTTGTGGCCTTGCGAATTACTTGCGGTTCAGCAGCAGGCCGATCAGCAGGCCAACACCGGCAGCCACGCCGACGGCGCGCCACGGGTGGTCGTGTACATAGTCATCGGTGGCGCGTGCGGCCGCCTTGCTCTTGGTGACTACGGCGTCCTGCAGGTCCTGGGCCTTTTCCTTGGCTTGCTTCAGCAGGCCCATGCCGCGCTCGCGCAGTTCGGCAGCTTTCTCGCCGGTGGTCGAGGCCGCTTGCTTAAGCAGTTCTTCGGCATCGGACAAAACGGTCTTGACATCGCTCATCAGTTTCTCCTGTTTGCGGGCGGTGGTTTCGGATTGTGACATTTTGCCTTCCTCGCACGTTCTCGGGCAGCTTCTCACCCTCTTTACTAGCATATGCGGGGAACCGCCGTGGTTTCAACACCACGAGTCCGACACCGTGTGTGGGACATTGACGCAGACAAAGGTCCTAAGACAAAAAGGTGATTTTGTAGTGACTTTATATTCGTTTGGGTTGGATCGCAATCTCACTACACTGGTTCAACCCGAATTTGCCCCCTTTGCGGACACCCTTATGACACTACGTCTTGGCGACATCGCACCGGATTTCGAGCAGGATTCCAGTGAAGGCCCGATTCGCTTTCATCCATGGCTTGGCGACAGCTGGGGCGTTCTGTTTTCGCACCCGGCCGACTTCACGCCGGTCTGCACGACCGAGCTGGGTTTGACGGCGAAGCTAAAGGACGATTTTGCCAAGCGCAATGTCAGGGCGATCGCGCTGTCGGTCGATCCGGTCGAGTCCCATCGCGAGTGGATCAAGGACATCGACGAGACCCAGGGTACCACGGTCAATTTCCCCATCCTCGCCGATGGCGACCGCAAGGTTTCCCAGCTCTACGACATGATCCACCCCAATGCGAACGAGACCCTGACGGTACGTTCGCTGTTCGTGATCGATCCGAAGAAGAAGGTGCGCCTGATCATCACCTACCCCGCCAGCACAGGGCGCAATTTCAACGAGATCCTGCGCGTGATCGATTCGCTGCAGCTCACCGACAGCCATAGCGTTGCCACGCCGGGTAACTGGCAGGACGGCGACGACGTGGTGATTGTGCCCTCGCTGAAGGACGAGGAGGTGATAAAGCAGAAATTTCCGAAGGGTTACAAGGCCGTGCGGCCTTACCTGCGGCTGACGCCGCAACCCAACAAGTAAGCGGCTGGCCGGGGCGCACCGCGCCCCGCCGGCCGACCCGTGTTGTACAACGATGGGCTCGCCCGTCGTCTCTCCTTGGTAGTGTGCTTGGCCCGGCTTCGCAGCCGGGCCTTTTTAATTTTCTGCCGGAGAACGGGCGGCCCGGCTTCCAGGCCCGGGAATTTAGAAGAAGGCCTGGATGCCGGTCTGGGCGCGGCCCAGGATCAGTGCGTGGATGTCATGGGTGCCTTCGTAGGTGTTGACCACTTCGAGGTTGACCACGTGACGGATCACGCCGAACTCGTCCGAGATGCCGTTGCCGCCGAGCATGTCGCGCGCGACGCGGGCGATGTCCAGCGATTTGCCGCAGGAGTTGCGCTTCATGATCGAGGTGATTTCCACCGCGGCGGTGCCTTCGTCCTTCATGCGGCCCAGGCGCAGGCAGCCTTGCAGGCCCAGCGTGATCTCGGTCTGCATGTCGGCCAGCTTCTTCTGGATCAGCTGGTTGGCCGCCAGGGGACGGCCGAACTGCTTGCGGTCCAGCGTGTACTGTCGCGCGGTGTGCCAGCAGAATTCGGCGGCGCCCAGGGCGCCCCAGGCGATGCCGTAGCGGGCCGARTTCAGGCAGGTGAAGGGGCCCTTCAGGCCGSWTACGCCCGGCATCAGGTTCTCTTCCGGCACGAACACCTGGTCCATGACGATTTCACCGGTGATCGAGGTGCGCAGGCCGACCTTGCCGTGGATGGCCGGAGCCGACAGGCCCTTCCAGCCCTTTTCCAGGATAAAGCCGCGGATGGCTTCCTTGCCGTCGTCGCCGACCAGCTTGCCCCACACCACGAACACATCGGCGATCGGCGAGTTGGTGATCCACATCTTGGCGCCGGAGAGTTCATAGCCACCCGCCACCTTCTTGGCGCGCGTGACCATGGAGCCCGGGTCGGAGCCGTGGTTGGGTTCGGTCAGGCCGAAACAGCCGATCCACTCGCCGGTGGCCAGCTTGGGCAGGTATTTCTGCTTTTGCGCCTCGCTGCCGAACTCGTGGATCGGCACCATCACCAGCGACGATTGCACGCTCATCATCGAACGGTAGCCCGAATCCACCCGTTCCACTTCGCGCGCGATCAGGCCGTAGGCCACGTAGTTCAGGCCGGGGCCGCCGTATTCCTCGGGAATGGTGGGGCCGAGCAGGCCAAGTTCGCCCATCTCGCGGAAGATCTCGATGTCGGTCTTCTCGTTGCGGAACGATTGCAGTACGCGCGGTGCGAGCTTGTCCTGGCAATAGGCCAGTGCGGCATCGCGCACCATGCGCTCGTCGGCGCTCAGCTGGTCGTCCAGCAAGAGGGGGTCGGCCCAGTGGAATTCGGCGTTGGCAGCCATATTACGTCTCCTTCGATAGTGCAGGTCGGTGCAGGTCGGGATGGGCAGCCGCGCGGGCCGGCCCTGAATTCATGAATTATCGGCGCATTCCGCGCTCTGCCGAGGACTCTTTGAGTTCCGCATTGCGGAACTTTGTTCCGATGATGTAGTATATCGCAATGCGCGGTCCGTGCAATAGGCGCGCGCCTTCATCCCACCCGCGGAGACTTCCTTTGGCCACCGAATCGCAAGCCACGCCCGCAGCAGATGTCGTCAGCGCCACACCGCGCGAAAGCGATCCCAATTTCGTCACCGCGCTGGCGCGCGGCCTTGAGTTGCTGCGTTGTTTCCGCACCGGCGAATCGATGCTCGGCAACCAGGATTTCGTGCGCCGCACCGGCTTCCCCAAGGCAACCGTGAGCCGGCTGGCCGGCACGCTGGTGCAACTGGGCTACCTGCGCTACGACGATAGCCTGGGCAAGTACGCGCTCGACGCCGGCGTGCTGGCGCTGGGATATTCTTACCTCTCCGCTTCCAACGTAGTCACGCTGGCGCGCCCGCACATGCTGGCGTTTGCCCAGGCTTACGGGGTATCCGTCTCGCTGGGCAAGCGGGAGCGGCTGGAGGTGATCTATCTTGAATCGATCCGGAACGATGCGGGTGTGATGCTCGGGCTGGGGGTAGGGTCGCGCCTGTCGCTGGTGTCGAGCTCGATGGGGCGCGCCTACCTGGCGGCCTTGCCGGCGGCCAAGCGCGAGCGGGTGCTGGCGGAGTTTGCCCAGGCCTATCCGGAGCAGTGGAAAACGCAGGAGGCGGCGATGCGTGCCACGGTGGCGGAGGCCGCGACCCTGGGTTACGCGGCGTCATTCCGCGACTGGCATCCTGCCATCCACGCGTGCGCGGTGGCGTTCCGGCCAGTGGGGGAGAAGGAGTTGCACATGCTCAGTTGCAGCGCGTCCTATGGCTCGGTCGAGGAGGCGGTATTCCACGACAAGCTGGCGCCGGCCTTGCGCGCGCTGGCGGCGCGGCTGTCGGACCCGGCGCTCTGAGCGCTCGGGGGCGGCGGTACCGGCCTGGCCGGCACCGCCTTGCGGTCGCGCCTACAGATCCGTGCGCAGCTTCCACAATTCGGGGAACAGCACCACGTCGAGCATCYTGCGCAGGTAGCTGACGCCCTCTGTGCCGCCGGTGCCGCGCTTGAAGCCGATCACGCGCTCCACGGTCGTGACATGGCGGAAGCGCCACTGCCGGAAGGCGTCTTCCAGGTCGACGAACTTCTCGCCCAGTTCATACAGTTCCCAGTGCGCCTCCGGCTGGCGATAGACTTCCAGCCACGCGGCTTCCACCGAGGCGTTTTCGCCGGCCGGCAGGGTCCAGTCGCGCTCGATGCAGGTCGCATCGATGGCAAAGCCGCGCCGTGCCATCAGGCGGATCGCCTCGTCATACAGCGATGGCGTGCGCAGTGCTTCCTCCACCAGGGCCAGGTGTTCGGGCTGGTGTGCATGCGGGCGCAGCATGGCGGCGTTCTTGTTGCCGAGGATGAATTCGATTTCGCGGTACTGGAAGGACTGGAAGCCGGACGACATCCCGAGGTAGGGACGCATCGCCGAGTATTCCGGCGGCGTCATGGTGGCCAGCACATTCCACGCCTGCACCAGTTGCTCCATGATGCGCGACACCCGCGTGAGCATCTTGAAGGCTGGCGGCAACTGGTCCTGGCGCACGCATTCGCGCGCGGCGCGCAACTCGTGCAGCGCCAGCTTCATCCATAGCTCGCTGGTCTGGTGCTGCACGATAAACAGCATCTCGTTGTGCTCGGGCGAGAGCGGATGCTGGGCGTTGAGAATCTTGTCCAGCGCCAGGTAATCGCCGTAGCTCATCTCCTTGGCGAAATCCATCTGGGCGTCGTGCCAGCTGGCGTCGTCGCCGGCGGTCTCTTTTGCACCCAGGCCCGTACCCGACATCGGGCATCCTTTGTTGCTATTCATGTTGCGTGCTCCTGCTCAGGTCACTTGGCCACGGGTCTGGTGACGCTCGGCCTTGTAGCTGCCGCTGTCCAGCACGTCGCGCATGATCTCGACCGCATCCCACACTTCCGTGAAGCTGGTGTACAGCGGGGTGAAGCCGAAGCGCGCGACACGCGGCTCGCGGTAGTCGCCGATGACGCCGCGTTCGATCAGGGCTTGCACCAGCCCGAAGCCGTCCGGATGGGCAAAGCTGACATGGCTGCCGCGGCGCGTGTGAGCGCGGGGGGTGACCAGTTCGAGCGGGTGATGGCCGCAGCGTGCCTCCACCAGCGCGATAAAGAGATCGGTCAGCTGCAGCGACTTGGCGCGCAGCGACTGCATGTCGGTCTGGGCAAAGATATCCAGGCCGCATTCGACCATGGCCAGCGAGGTGATGGGCTGGGTGCCGCACAGGAAGCGGGCCACGCCCTCGCGGGGGCGATAGCCGGGTTCCATCGCGAACGGCGCGGCATGGCCCCACCAGCCGGACAGCGGTTGCCAGAAGGCGTCGCGCAGTGCCGGCGCGACCCACAGGAAGGCGGGTGAGCCCGGGCCGCCATTCAGATATTTGTAGGTGCAGCCAACCGCATAATCGGCCTTGGACGCGTTCAGCGCCACCGGCACCGCGCCGGCTGAATGGGCCAGGTCCCATACGGTGAGCACGCCGCGGGCGTGCGCCATCTCAGTGAGGCCTGCCATATCCAGCATTTCGCCCGTCTTGTAGTTGACGTGGGTCAGCATCAGCACGGCGGTGTCGGCGTCGACCGCCGCATCGATTTCCTCGGGGGCGTTCACCAGGCGCAGCGAGTAACCCTGCTGAAGCAGGTCGGCCAGCCCTTGGGCGATGTAGAGGTCGGTGGGGAAATTGCTTGCCTCCGAGACGATGACCTTGCGCTTCGGGTCGCGCGTCTGCTGCACGCGCAGCGCGGCCGCCAGCACCTTGAACAGGTTGATCGACGTGGTATCTGTGACGACGATTTCATCCTCGCCGGCGCCCACCAGCGGTGCGAGCATATTGCCCAGGCGTTGCGGCAGCTCGAACCAGCCGGCGGTGTTCCAGCTGCGGATCAGGCCCGTGCCCCACTCCTCGCTTACCACTTCGGCGGCACGTGCCGCGGCGCTGCGCGGGCGGGCGCCCAGCGAGTTGCCGTCGAGGTAGATCACGCCGTCCGGCAGTGCGAACTGTTCGCGCAGGCTGCGCAGCGGGTCCTGCTGGTCAAGGGCGAGGCATTGCTCGCGGGTCATTGCAGTCATGGGTGAGAGGTTTCCTGGAGGGGGCGGTTCGGTGGGTTCAGGTCAGGCTGCGCAGCACGGCGCGTACCGGGCTCGCATCGAGTCCGGCAAAGCGCAGGGGCAGCGCGATCAGTTCGTAGTCGGCTTCCGGCACCGCGTCGAGCACCAGTCCTTCAAGGATGGCGAGACGATGGCGGCGCACCATGTTGTGCGCGTCCATGGTCTTGGATTCCTGCGGGTCCAGCGAAGGCGTATCGATGCCGACCAGCGTGACGCCATGCGCGGCCAGCAGCGCGATGGTCTCTGGCGCCACCGCGCAGAAGCCGGGATCCCACTGCGCCAGCGGAGCTTGCCGGTAAGTGCGCAGCAGCACACGCGGCGGCACGCCCGCGAGGGCATGCCCGATATGGTGCGGTTCGACCAGCGGGCTGGCGCCGATGCAATGGATCACCCGGCAAAGACCGAGATAGGGCGCCAGGTCCACTTCACCGATGGGCGCGCCGTCCGCGGCGTAGTGCAGCGGTGCGTCGGCATGCGCGCCGGTGTGCGGCGACAGCGTGATGCGCCCGACATTGACCGGGCAGTGCGCGTCCATCTGCCAGGCGGCTTGCTGCTGGAAAGGCGTGTCTCCGGGCCACACAGGCGTGTCGGGCGAGAGCGGCGGGCTGATGTCCCACAGCTGGCGCTGGATGTCGGGGGCGGGGCGGTTTGTCATTGGGTGGCTGATGCCGGGGGCCGGCGTTCCGGTGCTCTACGTGGAGCGGATGACGGCATGATAGTCAATATTCCGGGCAAGAGGCTTGCTTATTGACCGGGTTGGTGGTGCATATTTCGCATAGAATTTCATGAATGAATAAAGCCATGGAAGAATCTGCGAAATGAACCTCGATCCCATCGATTTGCGCATCCTGACCTGCCTGCAGGAGAACGGGCGCATCAGCAACCAGGACCTGGCCGACCGCGTGGCGCTGTCGCCCTCAGCCTGCTTGCGGCGGGTCCGGCTGCTGGAGGAGAGCGGGGTGATCGGCGGCTACCGCGCCTGGTTCGATGCCGAAATGCTCGGCCTGGAGCTGGAAGCGATCGTGCAGGTGTCCATGCGCCCCGAAACGGAGGGATGGCACGACACGTTCAACGCGGCGGTGCAGGCCTGGCCCGAAGTGGTGTCGGCCTACATCATCACCGGCGACAGCAATTACATCCTGAAGGTGCAGGCGCGCAATCTCAAGCATTACTCGGATTTCATCGTCAACCGGCTCTATCGCACGCCCGGCGTGATGGATATCCGTTCGAACATCGTGCTGCAGAGGATCAAGACCGACGGGTCGCCGCTGGCGGTGATCAAGGGCGATCCGTCGTCCTGAGCCGCCGCCCTGGCGCCAATCAGCGCGGCGTGCGCAGCGCGATCAGCCGGCGCAGGGTGTCCTTGAGCTGATCGCCTTGCTGCGGGCCGAAGTCGTCCAGCACCTGCTGCTCGTGCGCGGCGGCTTGCTCGAGCAGTGCGCGGGCGCGGGCGCGGCCGCGCGGGGTGATCGAGACCAGCGCATGCCGGCGGTCGTCCGCGCCGTTGCGGCGCGCGACAAGGCCGCTGGCGGCCATGCGGTCGATCAGCTTGGTCAGGGTGGGTTGCTTGGTCAGCGTGATGTCGGCCAGGGTGCCGATGGTGCAATCCGGCCGGTCGGCCAGCGTGGCGAGCACGCGCCATTCGGGCACAGAGAAGCCCGCCGCTTCCACCTGCCGGTGGAATTCTCCGGACACAAGGTAGCTGGCCCGCGCCAGCAGATAAGGCAGGTAGCCGTCGACAAAAGCGGGCTTGGGCGAATCCGTCATGGCTGCGATGGCCTTGTGCGCCTGCGTTTCAGTCCGTCAGCGGGCGGGTGGTGGCAAAGCGGCCGTCGTGGAACACCAGCGGGTTGCCCGCGTTGTCGTGCACGCCGCAACGTTCCACCTCGCCCACGAAGATGACGTGGTCGCCCTCGTCGTAGCGGCTGCGGTTGTGGCATTCGAACCAGGCCAGCGCATTGGCCAGGATCGGCAGGCCGGTCTCGGAGAGGCGGTAGTCGACACCGGCGAAGCGGTCGCCCTTGAGCGTGGCGAAGCGCTGGCACAGATCGAGTTGCGATGCCGACAGCACATTGATTATGTAGTGCGAACCGTCGCGGAACATCGGCAGGCTGTTGGCGCGCGTGGCCATGCTCCACAGTACCAGCGGCGGATCGAGCGAGACCGAGTTGAACGAACTGGCGGTGATGCCCACGAACGGCGCACCCGGCGGCGAGCCAGGGCCCGCGCGGGTGGTGATGACCGTCACGCCGGTGGCGAACTGGGACAGCGCGCGCCGGAAGTGCAGCGTATCGAAATCGGGAGAGGCGGCCTTGCCGGAGGCCTCAGGCATGCCCATCTTGCGGGCTCCACTGGGATCCATGAAATTTCATAT